>DASTJG010000509.1:0-12144 GCA_035716785.1 Anaerolineales bacterium | reverse complement strand
AACATGCCGCGCTATGTTGTCAGCCGGGTCATGGAAGCGTTGAATGATCGCGGCAGAGCACTCAAAGGTTCGAAAGTGCTCGTGCTCGGCGCTGCCTACAAACCGGACATCGATGATGTCCGCGAGTCGCCCGCACTGGATGTGATCGGTCTCTTACAAAAGAAGGGTGCCATCGTCGAGTACCATGACCCGTACATCCCTCACATTCATCACGAAACGGATGGTTGGCATATGGATAGCGTCAAGGATGTGATGCAAGCCGTCAAGGATGCGGACGCGGTGGTCATCATCACGAACCATAAAGTCTATGATTACAAGGCGATTGTCGAATCATCGGCGTTCGTCTTTGACAGCCGCAACGCGACCCGCACTGTTGCAAAAGGGATCGATAAAGTTGTGAGATTGTAATTCTCATATTGAAAAGGAATATCCATGGCACATTATCTGGTTACTGGCGCGGCAGGCTTTATTGGAGCGCGCACTTCTGAACTACTGATCAAAGATGGACATACCGTGGCCGGCGTCGACAATATGAACGACGCTTATGATCCGCGCATGAAGGAGTATCGCCTGCGCAAACTTCAGGGGCTGCCCGAATTTACTTTTCATCAACTGGATATTTCGAACAAAGCCATCATCGATCTGTTTAAGGGTCAGAAGTTCGATGGGGTGATCAATCTCGCGGCGCGCGCCGGAGTGCGCTACAGCGTCGAGGATCCCTGGATCTTTGTGGAGACCAATGTACTTGGAACTCTGAACATGCTGGAAATCTGTCGCCAGACAGGCACGCAGAAATTCATCATCGCTTCCACGTCCTCCATCTATGGAGGCGACCCTCCATATCCAACGCCGGAATCCGCTTCCAGCAGCGAGGTGCTCCAACCCTACGCGGCCAGCAAAAAGGGGGCCGAGGCGATGTGTCATGCCTATCATCACTTGTATGGGATCGATGTCAGTGTTGTGCGCTATTTCACCGTCTATGGCCCCGCCGGCAGACCCGACCTGGCACTGTTCCGTTTTGTGCAGTGGATCAGCGAAGGGCAGCCCGTGCGCGTAAATGGAGATGGTGAACAATCGCGTGGCTTTACCTACATCGATGATATCGCCCGCGGTACGATCCTGGCGCTGAAGCCGGTTGGGTTTGAGATCATCAATCTTGGCGGACATGAGGTTATTACCATTAATAACCTGATCAGGCTGCTCGAAGAAGTGGTTGGAAAAAAAGCAAATGTCCAGTACGGGCCGCCGAATCCCGCAGACATGTTCACGAACTGGGCAGATGTCAGCAAAGCGGGTGAACTGTTAGGCTGGGAGCCGCAGTATGATATGCGCGCCGGCGTCGAAAAACTGGTCGCATGGTATAACGCCGAACGTGAGTGGGCAAGCAGGATCCTGACGCCCTAAGCAAGGATTTGAGCAATGCAGAAGGTTTTCATTCTGGTAAAAAAGATCGCTTCGATCCCGTGGTTGCCCCCTCTCCTTGCGGTGGCTGGTTTTGGCGTTTATCTCCTGCAAGCGGTCGTGATCGCACAAACAAAGACATCCTTCCTGGATGAAGGCATGTATACCTACAAGGGTTGGTTGTTCGCCACCGGAAGGTATATCCCGTTCGAAGATTATGGCATCTGGACAAATCACGCAATTCTGTCCTTCTTGATCCCCGGCTATGTCCAGAAGTGGTTTGGTCTCGGACTGGATACAGCCAGGTATTTTATGATCTTTTTGGCTGTTCTCACGCTTCTGGGGTTATGGGTCTTTGCCAGACGCTGGGGAGGAAAATGGTGGGCGGTTGGAGCCATCTGGGTGATGGCACTCAACCCGGCTGAGATCAAGGTCTATACCCTGGCGCTCTCCGAAGGATTGATTGCCGTCATGCTGGTGTGGGCGCTGGTTCTGGTAGTGGGTGTCAAGCGTCCCTTATGGCAGATCATGCTTGGATCGGGACTGGCAGCTTTGATGTTCCTGACCAGAGAGAACATGGTCTTTGTCCTGCCGTTGCTCTTTCTTTATATATTGTGGCAGCACGGTTGGAAGGCCGGCCTTTGGTCGCTTGCCGGTGGAATGCTGGTCGTGGCAATTGGTATGCTTTGGTATTGGCCTGACATGTTGTACATCACTCTGGCCAGAGTGCCCATTCCCATATCGAAGGTTGTACCGGATGTGCGCCCTCCCGCCGCGATCTATGGGGAGGCGGAGAGGATTGTGGAGCTCGAAGTCCGAACCGACTACCGAATGTTCCTTTATTTCTGGTTGACGTTCCGGCTGCATTTCATGACTCTGGTAAGCGCGGTGGTTGTCTGGCTGTTGTGGCCATTTCGCAAGGGCTTTTATTTCACCGGACGGATGCGAGCAGCAATCTTTTTATCGATATTGCTTATCGTATTAACGTATGCCCACATGCAGGCGTCCATTGGGTCGGATGTCTGTGTGTCGTGTATTCTTCTTTATATAGGTTATTTCGATTTTGTTGGCTTCCTTCTGCTGGTCGTAGCGCATCGCTTCCTGGTCAGGGACCTCTCCGTGTTTCGGCGGACTCTCGTTCTTGCCGCTGGAGCGATCATTATTGTCTCCATTGGCTCCACCACTCACGAGGACTTGAGCGCAGACTTTGCAAAGGCGATGATCGAGCGCCTCGACCGGGTGTACCTTTGGAACGCTTTACTGAACTTTACGGGTGTGCCTCATTTACGGCTGTTCCGCTCCACGTTTGTGATCTTGGTTAGTGTCCTGGTCGTGGTCTTGTTCGCGCTGGGGCTGTTGTGGACCCGGCGCTTCTATACGGATCGGCGGGTCTGGGCGCGGAAAGTAGGCTTAATTGGAGTGAACGCGCTGCTCATCCTTGGCTTGATCTTGTCGCCTACGAAAGTACTGGGTAAGGGAAATGATTTCTTCGATTGCGACGGTTCCAATGTGCTCGCCTCTTATGAAGAGGCTGGCAAATATTTGCGTAGTGTCATCCCGCCAGGTTCCCAGGTGTACTGGGATGGACGCATGGATGCTATCTTCCTGTATTTGCCCGATGTGAAAATATATCCAGCCCAGCTAAATCATACCCATTCCTTCTTTATTGGTGGAGATACGGATGCCTTGTTGCGTATTGGTCTCTGGAATGACGTCCTGGCAAAACAATGGCTGGCAGAAACTGATTACGTTCTGATCGAAGCAGGACTGAAACAGGATTGGGTCATGGAGATTCTGGATAGCGACAAATATGTCAAATTGAAAGCTGCTCCTAAAACAGAGAAGTGCCGTTGGCAGTCGGCGATCCTTGTCTATAAGCGAGTGGGTTCAACCAAATAGTCCATCGAATGACCTCTCTCTTTCGAAAAGTCTCTTCTGGTTTGCGCGAAGATGCGTTGCTGCGACGTGTTGTGCGCAATAGCAGTCACCTGTTCAGCAGTAGTGCCGTCTCGGCTGTGTTGAGCGCTATTCAGGCGTATTTTGTCGTCCGCCTGTTAAACCCGGATGGTTACGGCCTGGCAACCGGCATCATCATGGTCTTTGCTTCGAATGTCAATCGTTTTCTCTCCTTTCGGATGAGTGAAGTGGTTGTCAGGTATGCAGGGGAAGCATTCGCGCAGGAGAATAAGGATCGCGCTGCGGCGCTGATCAAAGGGATCGGGCTGACCGAGGCAATTACATCCGTAGTGGCTTACCTGGCGCTCGTCGCTCTTTCCCCCTGGGCTGCCAGCGCGCTTGCCAAAGATCCATCGACCGTGTCACTCTTCATTTTTTATGGCTTGTTCCTGCTTGCGAATATCGTGTATGAGACATCGGTCGGCGTATTGCAAACCATAAGTCAATTTCGGCAGGTGGCGCGCGCCAATCTTTTCCAAAGTATTGTTACATTTTTATTGATCCTGGCAGTCTCCCTATGGATGCCCAGTGTCCTCGGCGTGCTGCTGGCGTACTTCGTTGGGAAGACGATTGCTGGCATCGTGGTGACGGTTTCGGCCCTGCGCGAAGTCCATCGAAGCTTGGGCCCAGGTTGGACACGTGCTCCCTTAAGCCTGGTACACAATTGGAAGTCCATCGCATATTTCATGGTGAGCACTAATATCAATGGGACGATCAATCTGTTCGCACGGGATAACATCCCGATCTATATCGGCTATTACCTGTCCACAACACAGGTTGGCTATTTCAAGTTTGCCCTCACGCTGATCAGTCTGGTGATGTTGCCCATCGAGCCCTTCATCTGGCCCACTTATGCCGAGATCACGCGGACGATTGCACAGCGTCAATGGGAGGCGACCCGCAAGCTGCTGAGGCAAGTCACCTCGATAGCCGGCGTCTGGACGTTGCTCACGGGTGGCGGTTTGATTGCGTTGGGTTGGTGGCTTATCCCCCTGGTATTCGGCGCAAAGTATGCGCCGGCCTATCCCGCCCTTCTGATTTTGTTGGTAGGTTACGGGTGTGCAAATCTTTTCAATTGGAATCGTCCATTACTACTTGCCCTGGGGCGGCCTCGCTATCCACTTTTGGTGGCAGGAGTTGTGGGGGGCGTTGAACTTGCCCTGATCTTCCTGCTCGTTCCGCACGGAACGTATTTAACAGCCGCCAGCATCTTTTCAGGTTATCTTGCGATCTCGATCCTTTGGATGGTTTGGCGTGGGCTGACACTCATCAGGCGTGAAGAAGCTGTAGCATGAATATCGTTGCGATTGCCGGCGCGACCATCCCCTCGGATACCGCCAACAGCCTGCAAACGATGAAAGCCTGCCAGGCGCTTTCCCAGCTTGGGCATCAGGTGACGCTGCTGGTCCCCGGTTCTCCAAACACATCGGTTGATCTTCGCGCACATTACGGACTGCAAACTGAATTTCCCATTGAATGGCTCTCCTCCTCAAGCCGACGCATGTTCACCTGGGATGCAGTCCGGCGTGCCCGCGCCTGCAAAGCGGATTTGATCTATTCCTGGTTCCCTCAATCGGCGGTCTTTGGTTTGTTGAGCAGGCTGCCTGTGATCTTCGAGATCCATATTCAACCCACTGGATTTTTCGGCCCGATCTGGCATCGTGTGTTTGCCAGCCTGCCCGGGCGAAAGCGGCTTGCCTCCATCACGCGCGCGCTGGTGAATATTTTGGAACGTGACTTTCACATGCGCTTTTCTGCGGAGGAAGTAGTCATCGCTCCGAATGGCGTGGACCTGGAGCGCTTCGCCTCGCTTCCGGACCCGGTTACGGCTCGCCGTCAAATTGGCCTGCGCGCCGCCCAGACCGTAATGTGCACCGGACACCTGTACGCCGGTCGCGGCGCGGACTTGTTCCTGGCGCTGGCGAAGTCCCTCCCACAGGCGCACTTTGTGTGGGTGGGTGGGCGCCCGGAAGACATCGCCGTGTGGAAGCAGCGCGCCGAGTCGGATAACATCACTTTCACCGGTTTCATCCCGAATCGCGATCTCCCGCTTTATCAAGCTGCCGCGGATGTTTTGCTCATGCCCTACAGTCGCTCCATCATGGGCTCGAGTGGGACCGCTGACTCGGCCAATGTAGCCAGCCCGATGAAAATGTTCGAGTACATGGCAGCCGGGCGCGCGATCGTCAGCTCTGATCTGCCGGTCATTCGCGAAGTGTTGAATGAGAAGAATGCTGTGTTTTGCAGGCCGGATGAGATCGGCGAATGGAAAACTGCAATTGAATCGTTGCTCGCGGATCAGGCGCAAAGGATCAATTTGGGAAACCAGGCGCGAAGTGACGTTCAGCGCTATACCTGGCTGGCACGCGCGGAAAGGATCATGAACGGCTTATCTTAGATGGGGTGACATTCGATACTTGTATTGCTCAGGCTGGAGTCGTATAGTGTTTTTACATGACAGCGTGGAGGAAATATGCAATACAACACTGATCGTGGATTAGTCGACGAGGCCTCACGGCAGGTTCTGTTGTTTCTCAGAAGCAGCAAACATTTTTCAGTTCACGAGATTTCCAGGGCGATTGGGCGCCCCATGGAGGAAATTTGGAATGCCATCGTTTTTCTCGAAAAAAATGGATGGGTTACGGTTGAGAAAGATGGCTACAAATTGTCAAACACAGGGTCGAGTCTTCTGCTGGCGCTTGGATATAACATCCCGAAACAACCGGAAGACAAAAAAACCAGGAAGGCGTCAGATGGATTTGGTATCAATCCATTTGGCTCATTTTCTGAGTTTCTCTATTGGATGATCGTGCCATCCATACTCATAGTTTTACTGCTATTCGTTATATTTGACATGTTCATTAGTCATACTTTGCCTATTTGGGAAACGACAACCTATGCGTTGGCACTCATTACATTATTAGGTATTTATTGCACTTCTTCATTTCGAAAGGTCCCCGAATACGAGAACCTGGTCATCTTCCGCCTGGGGAAATGTATCGGGAAACGTGGCCCGGGTCCTGTATTGATTCTTCCAATTTTTGACAAGCCACAAAGTGTGGATCTTCGAGTCAAGCACCAGGAGGTGCCTCACGAAACATGCATCACGCAGGACAATGTCCAATTGGATGTCGATTTTGTTTTCTATTGGAAGATTCAGGAACCGGTGTGGAGCATCACAAAAGTAACTGACCCTGAAGAGTCAATCCGTCTGCTGGCAACAGCTCTTCTACGGGCAGTGATTGCTCACTTTAAATTTAATGATGTCCTCAATCAAAGGGAGAGCATCAATGACTTGCTGAAGGAGAAAATCGACGAAATTAGTGCAGACTGGGGTGTCTATGTTACGACCATGGAAATCCGGGAGATCAAGCCGCCTGATGAAATCGTAAAGTCCATGCATAAACAGGTTTCAGCGGAGTGGCAGAGAAAAGCAACTGTCATCGAGGCAGAAGGAGAAGCAGCAGCTCTAAAGATGTTGGATGAAGCGGCCACAAGCATAGATGAAAAGACAAAATCTTTGAAGTATTATGAAATGCTGAAAAGTTTGGGGGAAGGAAGCGCAACAAAATATGTTTTGCCGCTGGAGCTTACAAATCTCGCAAAGGGGTTAGCATCCATGAAAGGAAATGATGATTCAATTCCACCTGCTAATCAGGGTGGCTTACCGGGAGCAGATCCATCAGGTAAGTCTACTATGGAATAGCGCTACTGTTGCGAGACGTTTCGAAGCAACCGCAAGTCCTCGCTCTGCAGGATGCTTTCGGGGTTGATGCCAATTACGATTGCCATGCTGGACAAGGCGGCAGCAAATCCTGTTCGATATTCATCACTTATTTGTTTTCTCGGCCCTGAGACCAGGGATGTAAAATAGATGCTAATCATTGCCCGAGCAATATCGTCTCGGAACCAGGGTTTTAAGTTGTTAGACATGTGTGCTCCTTCCTTATTATTATAGAATATATGTTCTAAAATCTCAATACTCTTTTGACCTGTTTGAAGTGTACTGCAAGGGATTGTATTTGTCTCATTGATTCTCTCCCAATACATTAATAGTCCTGTAAGGTCTTACTCAAAACGAGTAAATCCTTCACTATCGACCAGGAATTCAAGATTTTCCGGGATACCCCAGATCTCCTGCCCAATGTAGCACACGCTCATTCCATCACGTTACAGCGAAGTGCCGGGTGCACGCTGGCATGGATCATCGTCCTTGCTTTCCTTTTGCGTTTGAGGGTTGGGGGCGCTGCCTTGGGTGAGCATGATATTCAGGGATATACGATATACTTGGCTTTCGCGTGCCGAACGCATTTTGAATGGATTTGTATGAAACAACAATACTTCACTGCAAAAGATCTTCTGTATATTATTCCTGCTTCTCTCGTGCTAGGCGCAGGGCTTGCATCCATGGAGCCTGGAAGCTGGTGGATCGGTTTTACTTCCTTTTCCCTGCTCTTTCTTCTTTCCTTCTCATTGCTGAAATTTTTTTCCTCCTGGTCGAACGGCGGGCGTACGCTCGCATGGATCGTTACCCTGGCTTTCATTCTGCGCTTCGGCGTTGGGGTGGGACTGCACATTTCCCTGCCCATTTACGGGCATGAGGACGAAGATGACCGCGCCGGTTACGTCTTCACCGACGCGCATCGCCGCGACAACCAGGCCTGGAAACTGGCAACCTCCGAATATCCCGTGATCGACGCGTTCAGCAAACAATACGGCTCTGATCAATACGGTGGTTTGCTGGCATTCAACACGTTCGTATACCGCTACTTCTCCCCGGACGCGCAGCGCCCCTTGATGCTGGTCCTGCTTTCCGCTTTTTTCGCGGCATTGGGAGTCCCATTTTTATGGAAGGCAGCCAGTCAGGTGTTTGGTGAAAGGGTGGCCTGGGCAGCCGCGTGGATCTTCGCGCTGTACCCCGATAGTATTCTGCTGGGCGCCTCTGCCATGCGAGAGCCTTATCTCCTTACATTTAATACGTTTGTCTTGTGGGGATTTGTCCATCGGTTCTATCGTTTTGAAGAGAGTCCCTCGATCACGAAGCTCAGCGACCTCTCGAACCTGTTGAAGGACCGGATCGGCTGGATGTGGATCGCGCTGGGTCTGATCGGCATGCTGCTGGTCTCGCCCGCGGTTGCGCTCGTGACCATAATGGTTTTCGCCGGCTGGTTGTTCTTTGCCAGTGAGCGCAGGGAAATCTCCTGGCGCGGCATTGCGGCACTCGCCCTCATATTCGTGCTTGGACTCTTCTTTCTCTCCTCTTCCCTGAATCGGGCCGGCGAGTTTGTCTCCACTTCTCCCCTGCATGTCATCAACGATTGGTTCCAGGCGGCGGTCAAGTGGGATATTAAACAGTCCTTCCGCGATTCGGGTTGGATACAGAAAATATTCGAAGAAAGTCCTCAATGGGTTCGTCTGCCCTTTATCACGATCTATGGAATCTTCCAGCCGGTTCTGCCGGCTGCGATTGTCCACCCAACAATATGGATCTGGAAGTTGATCGGTATTCCGCGCGCGTCCGGCTGGTACGCTTTGCTTCCGGTACTGACCTTCTCGTTCGTGGCCGCGGCCGGACAGGGGTCCCGGAAGATGCGAAACCTGGTTCTATGGTTGTCGCTGATCGTATGGATCTGGATCCTGCTCGCGGCGTTACGCGGCGGGGCTGACCTCTGGGATAATCCCCGTTATCGTACGATCCTATTCATCTGGCAGGCCATTCTGGCGGGGTATGTCTGGGTTTGGTGGCGGGAAACACGCAACGCATGGTTGACAAGGATCCTCCTGATGGAAGTCGTCTTCCTGTTGGTTTTCATACAGTGGTACATCAGCCGTTATTACCATCTGGGTGGACAGCTGCCATTTGGTGTGATGGTCGCGATCATCCTGGGATTATGGGGTGTGATCCTTGGTGTCGGCTTGTGGCGGGACAAGCGAAGCACGATAGCCCCGCCTGGCGGGGATCCTGTGGACAAAAGCCGCGCTTGACAGCAATCCATGTAAGTTTATAATTCAGCCGTTGAATTTTGGACAAGGAGACTTAATGCCCACTGCTCTCATCACTGGCATCACTGGACAGGATGGCTCATACCTGGCGGAATTACTGCTATCCAAAGGATATCGTGTTATCGGTGTTGCCCGCCGTTCCAGTACGGTAACGTATGAACGTATCGAGCATCTGCTGGATGACATCACCGTTGTTCAGGGAGATTTGCATGATCAGGGTTCTCTGCTGGCTTTGCTTGAAGAATACGATCCTACTGAAGTGTATAACCTGGCGGCTCAATCTTTTGTGCCTACCTCGTGGAATCAGCCCGCGCTGACGGGTGAGATTACTGCGCTGGGAGTTACCCGTATGCTGGAAGCGATCCGTTTTGTGAATCCTAAAATTCGTTTTTATCAGGCCTCTTCCAGCGAAATGTTTGGCAAGGTCCTTGAAGTTCCACAATGTGAGACAACTCCGTTCTATCCGCGCAGTCCATACGGGGTGGCAAAGGTCTATGGACACTGGATCACCGTGAACTATCGGGAGTCGTTCAACATGTTCGCATCTTCGGGAATCCTGTTCAATCACGAGAGTCCGCGGCGTGGGCTTGAGTTTGTGACCCGCAAGATCTCAGACGGTGTGGCACGCATCAAGCTGGGACGCGCAAAAGAGCTGCGACTGGGCAACCTTGAATCGCAGCGTGACTGGGGCTTTGCCGGAGACTACGTCGAAGCCATGTGGCGCATGTTGCAGCAGGATAAGCCGGATAGTTATGTGATTGGCATGGGCGAAACCCACTCTGTGCGTGAATTCTGCGAGATCGCCTTTGGTCACGTTGACCTGGATTACAATGATTATGTCGTTCAGGACGAAAAGTTCTACCGTCCGGCTGAAGTAGATTTGTTGATTTCTGATCCATCCAGAGCCCGTGCTGTGCTTGGATGGGAACCATCGGTCACCTTTAGAGAACTTGTCACCATGATGGTGGATGCAGATCTTGAACGATTGAGCCAAAAGAAGTAGCTATGCACAATTTGTCGCTGATCATTCCTGTTTATAACGAAGCACGAAACCTGCCCATCCTGTACGATAGCATTCAGAAAACGCTGAAATCCATCCAGTGTATCTGGGAGGTTATTTTCATAGACGATGGGAGCCGGGATAACAGTTTTGACGCCCTGAAATCCATTGTTGAACAAGATCCGGAGCATGTGCGCGTGGTGTCGTTTCGCCGCAATTTTGGACAGACGGCCGCGATCACCGCGGGCATCGATCATGCCCATGGCGAGATCATTGTCCTGCTCGATGCCGACCTGCAGAACGACCCGGCAGATATCCCGATGCTGCTTGCAAAACTTGACGAAGGATATGACCTGGTTAGCGGCTGGCGTAAGGATCGAAAAGACAATCGGCTGACACGTACGCTTCCATCCAATATTGCCAACAGATTGATCTCGTGGGTCACGGGTGTTCACTTGCATGATTACGGGTGTTCACTCAAAGCATATCGCAAAGAGGCGCTGAAAGGGTTTCGCCTGTATGGGGAGATGCACCGTTTTATCCCTGTATTCGCGCATTCCGTAGGCGCGCGGATTACCGAAATCCCTGTCCGTCATCATGAGCGTAAATTTGGTCACGCGAACTATGGTTTGGACCGGACACTGAAGGTCATCCTGGATCTGTTCACCGTAAAATTTCTGCTCAACTATTCACACAAGCCCATGCGTCTCTTTGGCGGTGTGGGAATGCTGGTGATCTCCGGGGGAGGCGTTTTGCTTTTGTATTTGTTCATTCGGCGTGCGCTCGAAAATGTCTCTGTGCTTGGTTCTCCGCTTTTTCAACTGGGGATCATGCTCTTAATCATGGGGTCCCAATCCATCCTGATGGGCCTGATCGCGGAACTGCTGGCACGGACCTATCACGAATCGCAAAGCAAACCCACCTATACCATCCGAACCGTGCTGGGAAAAAAGTAGGAATATGTCCTCCTGGTGGTCACGGAACCGGCAGCTCATCCTGCAATCGGTGGGAACGTTACTGGCATTCCTGCTGTTGTTTTTACTTCTCAAAGAAGAAGATGGAACCGGGGTTTTGGTTGCCTTGCGGAAAATCAAACCGGCAAACCTGCTCTGGGTTGCACTTTTGTTTGCGATCTCCCGTGTTGCAGTGACGTGGCGCTGGCATGTTCTTTTACGATCCGCCGGGATCAAGATCCGTTTCAAAGATAGCCTGGCGTTGACTTTCATGGGACTGTTTGCCACGAACTTTCTGCCGACGACAATTGGAGGAGATGTGGTCCGCCTGGTCGGGATCATGCAAATGGGATATGACCGGGCCGTGTCGCTCGCCTCGCTTGCGGCAGATCGTTTGGTCGGAATGGCCGGTATGTTCATGACCGTGCCGTTTGGGTTGACCGATTCCTGGAACGTTTTGCAGAACATTCCCGTTAAGATCTTTTTCTTCGCCAGGTTTGATAAACTCGTTGTGTTTTTCAAGCGGACGCTTGCCTCATTTTCCATCTGGTTCCGAAAACCAACTTCTCTGCTTGCGGCCCTGGCCTTCACCTGGATCCACATGCTCTGTCTTTTTGGGTCGATCTATATTTTTGTGGATAATCTTGGGGCGCATGCCTCCTTTTGGCTGATCGCTGGATTGTGGAGCGTCACGTATTTCATTACGCTCGTTCCCATTTCGATCAATGGGTATGGAGTGCAGGAAGTGGTCTTTACATTCCTGCTATCCGAGGTGGTGGGGTTTGTTCCCTCCGTGGCAGCGACCATTGCCCTGCTCATTCGAGCGTACTT
>DASTJG010000508.1:0-8572 GCA_035716785.1 Anaerolineales bacterium | reverse complement strand
GCGCCACCCAAATCGCCGGTTCTTCCACCAGAACCTAAAAAGCCCGCAGACACATCGAATGCCGAAGCAATGGCTGCCTTTCTGCTCAAGAAGGCAGAGCATGAAGCTGTGGTGGAACAAGCGCAGGCAGACTTTCGCGCTCGTCAAAAGGCTTTTCGAGAGTCTGACAAAGTCTTCGAGCGTGGTTTTATAGCCATGGTGGCATTAAGCCAGTCTGGACGAAAAGCTACCTGCCAGTTCGATAATGCCTGGCTGTGGTTGATGGAATGATTGGCGCTGAAGAGTCGATCCAATAATTTGTATGTCTCCAGGAGAAAGAAATGCCTAAATCTGAATGGATTGGAAAGAAACTAAGCAACCGGTATTTGATCGATGAAGTCTTGGGGCAGGGAGGGATGTCGGCGGTCTACAGAGCCTCGGATCCCAACTTGAAGCGGGTGGTAGCGATCAAGATCATCCATTCGCATCTGTCCAACGATCCCGATTTCGTTCAACGGTTCGAAGAAGAAGCCTCCGCCGTGGCGCAACTCCGCCATCACGGCATTATCCAGGTGTATGATTTCAATCGCGATGACGATGTGTATTACATGGTCCTGGAATTCGTACCCGGTGAAACCTTTCAGGATCATTTGAAGCGCCTCAATGACGCGGACAGGCGACTCTCCATACCCGAAGCAGTCGAATATATGGCTGAGATCTGCGATGCCGTGGATTATGCCCACCGGCGCGGGATGGTCCACCGTGATATCAAACCCGCCAACATCATGCTGAACGTGACAGGACAAGCCATTCTGATGGACTTTGGCATCGCTAAAATTGTAGGAAGCCAGCGTCATACGGCGACGGGCGCCGTCGTGGGGACCGCCATGTACATGTCACCGGAGCAGATCAAGGGCGAGCATCCGGACCGGCGCACCGATATTTACTCTCTCGGCGTGACGCTGTTCGAGATGGTGTCGGGTCGCCCGCCATTTCAAGCAAATTCCGCCATGACCCTGATGATGATGCATGTCAATGATCCGGTACCCGATCCGAAGAAACTGAATCCTGAAGTGCCGGACGATCTGGTCACGATCATCAATAAAGCCCTGGCCAAAAATCCCAACGACAGATACCAGACTGCTGCCGAGATGGCCTCTGCATTGCGGAATGTTCTGGCGCGGATCAAATCCGGCGCTTCTGCCGGAGTACCCGCAGCGACGATGTTCGAGGAGGCTATCAAACCAGCGGCGACGAGTGTAGATAAAACATTCTACGAGGGTCCTCCTGCGAAGCCGGAAGGGACTATGGTGGAGACACATCCCAATTTGAAGGCCTCAGCAGTGAGAGCAAATGTCGGCGGAACGTCTGCCGAACACTCGGCGGTTAGACCGGCCGTATCGCCTCCGCCTCCCACTCCCGCAGCCGAGGTTCAGCCGAAAAAATTCGTACTGGCATGGCCATTGCTGGTGGGAGGAGCGGTTGTCCTGGCGTGTCTGACCCTGGGTGGTGTATTCCTGGCCAATAACCTTTTTGGTGGTGCTGCCAGATCCGTTACCGAAACACCGGCACTGCCGGAGAGCACGGAGACTCTTCCTGCGACTTCAGAGCAAGTGGTCGCTCCTCTGGTCACAGAAACTCTGTCCGTTACAGAAACCCCGGCTGCCACGGCAACTCCCGAGGCCACAGCAACGCCGGAAACACCCTATGTTGTGATCACTGACATACAAGTTCAGGGTAATCTGTATGTAGTGGATTATGAAGTTCACAATTTCCCTGAAAGCCCACAGTTGCACGTTCACATATTCTTTGACACAGTCCCACCTGATCAGGCTGGCTCCCCGGCATCAGGACCGTGGAAGTTGACCTGGGGCGTTTATGGAAATCCGCCATTTACACAATACGGCATCGCGAACCGTCCACCGAATGCCACTCAACTGTGCTCCCTGGTGGCGAATCCTAATCATTCCGTCCAGCCGAACAGCGGGAATTGTGTAGATTTGCCTGAGTAAATTGCACGACAGCTGTGCGCAGCAGAAACCTGCGCTGTTGGTCGAGACATTCCTCACTATCGACAGGATTGTCTCGACCAACTTACTTAAAGTAATACATGATAGCCTGAACATCGGCCTGCTCCGCATCCACAATCCGGCTGTTGGGTACGTCGATCACAAACGGGATGACTTTGAATTCCTCCACACCCTTTGAATCAAGTGTCGCGAGGACTAGTGCCGAGCGGCGCGTGTTTTCGAGTCCATGCTGGTCGAAGAGGGCGTTGCCCAGACTGTAAAGCACCAGCGTTTGGCTGTCATTGATCCATTCGGCAGGCTGTAGAACGTGTGGGTGATGTCCCCAGATCAGCGCTGCACCGGCCCCCGCGAGCTGTTCGGCAATCTGTTTTTGACGCGCTGATGCGCCAGACTGATATTCCGCTCCCCAGTGCATGGATACAATTACAACGGCTCCCGTCTCGCGCGCAGACCGGACAGACCGAACCGCCGCTTCGTTGTCAAATTGGATCGTCGCATCGAAGGCAAGGAATGCCAGTTCAATTCCGTTGACCGATTTATTTATCGGTTCAGAAACGATAAAGCCCAATCCATTACCTGAGAGAGTGGATTGCGTTTCGAGTAGTCCTTCTGGGCCACAATCAAGACTGTGATTATTGGACAGCGCCAATAGATCAAACCCCGCATTCACCAGGTATTTGACGTTTTCCGGTGAAGCGCATAAAGCATAGGGCGATTCGGTCTGCACTGGCTCATCGGTTAGCGGCGACTCGAGATTGGACAACGCAAGGTCGGCAGATGTCAGAAACGGTTCCAGATAAGTAAACGTCTCAGAGGTGGGATGAACAGACCGCCCCAGCATCACGTCGCCCAGCAGGGCAAGTGTGACGGAAGGGGCGGGAGTTGACTGGGATATCCCAATCCGGCAGCTCGTCAAAACCAGGATCAAGAGGACCATTGCTGTCCGCGGCCTGGCAACCATTCTCAAGGGGTGATGAATGATTTCGTCCAGTCCGGAGCCGGAGGATTGGTACCGGTTTCGACCTTCGCCTGCCATTGTTCATCGGTCATGCGTTCATTGACAGGCACCGGGAACTCGTAATAAGTGAAGACCGCGCCGGTGGCCACGCGCGTCGGCTGGCCGGGCAGGATCACGTAAATCACTGTGGGCTGGCCGATGGCTTCCTCCAGAGCGACAAGCTCGTTTGCAGGAGTAAGTCCCGTGGCAACATCGGCGATCAGGGCAGCTTTCTGATCTTCCAGGATGGGCCGATTTCCTTCTCCCTCAATATCGGCAGCCGCCAGGGTAAATTGTTCGAGCGTACCACCCCAGTAAAACATGTGCCACAGATCATCATCGGAGATCGCCGTGCCGTTCAATTCGGCTTCCGAGATGCGCTGCAAAAAGCCAAGCTCAGAGATCAAATTTTCGAGATTGGCCTTGGTCAGGTCGCTGAGCAGGCCGCGCTGGGAAAGACCGTCCTTTGTCATCGTGGCAAGGGACAGCAGACGGGCGTACGCTTCGGGGTTAGGCTCCACATAACTCTGCGGAGGTTCTTCCAATCCTCCGCCACCCATTTCAGCCATGGTCTGCTTGGCATAGAGAATGGTGTCATGCTTGAGTTCCGTCCACGAACCGAGCGCGGTATGCAGGTCTTTGCGCGTCCAGGCCTGGGTCTGCATGAACGCCGGGTAACGCGCGTCTTTGGGCGTCAGTAGGGGCTGAAGGGTATAGAGCCAGCTCCAGTACAGGTTCTGCGTCCAGGAATCGATCTGCAAACCAGCGATCTCCCCGCGGACTTTGGTCATCTGTTCGTCGTAGTTCGTGTACTGGTTCTCTCCCATATCTTTCAGGATAGTATATGCTTCCTCCGAGCCCATCGCAGCCATGAAGTCCAGAGCTTTCGGCAGTCCGCGCGGTTTTTCCAGGGTGCCCACCTCGCGCCAGATCACCTGACCGAATACATACGCATCCAATGTGAAACGCTGACCCATGAAGCGGAATCCCTTCGTTGCATCTTCCTTATCTTCCCAGATCCATACCCACATCGAATTGATCTGCGGAGGTGGGAGAGTCTTTGCGGCTTCCATGAACGCGGCAAATTTAGTATCGTCCGCGAAGGATTTTGGATCGGGATTAGCACCGAACACAGTATCCATCAACGCGCCATACTCGAAGAATGACAGGTCATCCGCTTTGCCGACGATGAAGACAGTCGGCTCGTAAATATTCTGCCAGAGCGTCACGGCAGGTGTTCCATCGGACGCGGTCGCGGTACGAAGCGCCTGGGTCATGAGCAGGGCCCGGCGCGTCTCGAACTCGTCGCGCAGACGATAGGTGAGACGCCCATACCACATCATCGTTTTGAAGTACTTCTTGAGTTCTTCCGAGCGGGTGTAATGCCCGCGCGGAATATATTGCGAGTAATCCTCCTTCAATTTTTTATCGTCAGGAAGATCGGCGCGGTCCCAGATCGGGGAGACCTGTGGGCCGGCTGTGCCGTTGATCAGCGCCAGTTCAGCACTGACCAGGTCGGTCGCCTCTGCCGGGACCGAATCTGGCAACCCCAGCAATTGCGCGGCAACCGCGAAGAATGCCACATTGCGCAGGGCTGGTTCTTCAAGCTCTGTGCCTTTCAGTGCCTGATATTGCTGGTAACTGGCATTGAGCATGGTGCTGGTGAGCGAGTTCAGGATTGCGATGAATGAGTCGCGCTCCAGGTCACGCAGCATCTTGTCAAAGATCAGGTGGTAGACGTGATAGATCGAGTCGGTGGTAATGAACACGGGGTGCATATCGTAGCGCCCCCACTCATAGATCTGGTAGAACTCACGATATTGACCCGGTGTGGGCGGCAGGACGACAAATCCGTTCTGCGAAAGCAGCTGACGCTGAGTTGCACTTAACTCAACTTCATCGGCGTGCAGAACATTCGCCAGGTCCACCGGTAACGCGTAATCGTCGCCGTTGAATTTGGCCGGCAAATTGACCGCCACAGGTTTGAACGCAGCGAACGCCGGCGGATAGACGTTCGCGGGCGGCGTGGGGGCATTCGGATTTGCGGTTGCCGAAGCTGGCGGTGATGACGTCTGCGTGGGTGCTGCCAAAGGACTGCACGCCAGCGAGATCAGGATCAGGATGCTGGCGATACTCCACAATGTGCTATGTTTGAGCTTCATGGGACCTCCTTGGTTGACTTGCTTTTGTTTCAATCTGTGAGAATTACTACCTGTCCATCTTCCATCCGCGCGGGAACCAACAGACTGAACGAGTCATCCAGTTCATGGACGACCGTGAATCCAAATCCGTTCCACTCCCAGACCTTCAGGCGCCGGGCCGAAGCCGACGGTGGATCGTCATACACCCCTTCCAGCGTGACCAGATACTGCCTGCCGCTTCGCGCCAGATCAACAGCCGCGAACTCTTTGACCGGCTCCGCCAGGGCCGAGCCCGCCCAAAGCTCACGGAACGCGTCCCGCTTCCAGCCGATCAGGATGATGTGACACGACTCGCCTCTGGAATCACGGAAGCTGTTAATCCGTCCCCCATTCGGCAGCCAGGCATCCACCGGCCAGGGCTTGAACGGCCGCCAGACCAGCAGCGTGGCTTCGGGCTGTCCATCGCGGTTGAGGTCGGCAATTTGAGCCTGCACTATCCGCCACCCCTGCGGGCTTTGCCAGCGTGTTTGAGCTCCAGTTTGGATCGCAGCACGGCCAGCTGTGAGCGTCAGCGTTTCCGGGATGCCATCGGCATCGAAATCGGCTGAAGTCTCTCCCTCAACGACATGCAAGGTGGACGGAACGGGAACACGTCTCAGCTCTGGTTCATTCCACTGCCAGGCATAGATCGGAGCAGGAGTGATCAACGTCAGCGCGGCGATGGTGAACAACAGAAGAATGCGGCCGGACATTATATTCATTATAAACTTCATTGGAACAGCGGTGGTTCCCGTTTCTTTTGCAACAAAACTTCCATGAGAATTTACTCATAGATCACAAAGTGTCGAAGAGTAGTAGGGTAAGCGTACCCTCCTCGTCAAGCACATTTAGGGGCATCGTGCTACAGTTGGGGCGTAAGGTGATTTCTCTTCTCCTCCTTTCTAAGAGAACCGCGGTCGGCGTCCGCGGTTCTCCCACTTAAGGGAACGATCTCTGGATTTCATGAAATTTAAGCACCTGGCGCATGTTTTTGAAGGTTTTTTACGCAATGGGAACCTAAAACAAGAAGGAATCGTCGAGAAATAGTCCAATAACTATGAAATGGATTTTGGACAAAAAAAGTCCACCGCCATGTTATGATAGGACAACTTACAGAGTGCCGCATAATTAGGCAGACTCGAATTCTGAATTTCGGCTTGCAATTCCATTCAAAAGCTAACTTATTTATAAAACAAGCGGCAATCGCACAAGGGAGAACCAGATTGACCAATTCACACCCACCGAAGTTCCCCTGTAGAGGGCAAAAGCCTCATCAGAAAATTCTGCTTGGGGTCCTGCTTTGTGCCCTGCTGTCCAGTTTTTGGGGCGGGACCTGGAAGGTACAGGCACAGGAAGAGGGTGTGAAGCTGACGACGCGATCGGGCTTCGATGGCTATTGCAAGGAAAATCAGTGGGTCCCTATCCATGTGGAAGTTGAGAATACAGGCCCAGATCTAAAAGCGGAGGTGCAGGTCTCATATAAAAAGGGCTCAGGGGGTCAATCGTTGACCAGCATGAATATTGAACTCCCTGCCACCTCTCGCAAGGAATTTTTTCTCTATACATATTTCACCGGAGATTACCGTCGGGAACTGAATGTGAGCCTGCTTGCAGATGGGCAGGTTCTTAAAAAAGTCAACCTGGCTGTTAACTGCGTCGCCCAGGAGACTGTGATCTTCGGGGTCCTGGCCGATAATCCCTCAGCGTACGACATTCTCAATGACGTTAGGCCACTAAAAGGCTTCGTCCGCACTGCCCAGATCAAGACGTCCGATCTTCCCGACAGGGCACAGGCCTGGGACTCGCTGGACGCGTTGATCGTCTCGAACGTTGACACTGGAACCCTGACTGCTGAACAGAAGCAGGCGCTTAAGACCTGGATCACCGGAGGCGGGAAGCTATTCATTGTCGGCGGGGTCAACTGGCAGAGCACAGTCGCAGGTCTGAAAGACATTCTGCCCGTCGATGTGACCACGACACGCCGCGTAGATTCCCTGTCTGAGCTGCGGGCATATATCAAAGACCAAGCACCTTTGGACTCTGGAACTATCCTTGCCAGCGGACAGGCCCGAGCGGACGCGCAAGTTCTTGTACACCAGGACGGGATTCCTCTCCTTGTTCAAAAAACAATGGGATTTGGCAAAATCTACTTTTTCGCCGCCGATCCGGCGTTACAGCCGCTGAGCAACTGGAATGGGATGAAAGAGGTCTACCAGCATTTACTTGGCCCCAAAAGCCAGGTCCCCGCCTGGGCAAAAGGAACATGGTACGACTATCGAGCAAAGCAGGCGCTTGCCACAATCCCCGAACTTGGACTTCCGTCCATCTTTTATGTTTGCGGCCTGCTGGGCTTTTACATCCTTGTCATCGGTCCGCTCAATTATTTTGTCTTGCGCCGCATCAAGCGCCGCGAACTTGCCTGGGGGACCATTCCCACACTTGTGGTCATTTTTACCTGCCTTGCCTACGGCACAGGCTTTTCTTATCGCGGCGTTACACCGATTCTCAACCGTCTGGCTGTTGCACAGGCCTGGGAGGGAGTGGATCAGGCCCAGGTCCAGGCTATGGTTGGCGTCTATTCACCCCTGCGCACAAAATATGATCTGGAAGCCGGTAATCGGTTTATGTTCCAGCCGTTCAATCTCAGCGATACCAGCATGCAGGCAAACAATAACTGGACCACACTCCAGCAGGGCCCGAACGTGATCATGCCCGATGTCCCCGTCGAAATCGGAGATATGAAAGCGATTGCAGTCGAAGGCAGTTTGCCCGCGCTGGAGTTCAGTCATGACCTGATCATTACGACCCGCAAGCTGTATCCGGAGCTGACAGGCAACATTACCAACAAGAGCCAATACACACTCAATGACGCCATTCTTGTGACCTCAGGGGGTTGGACCCGCCTGGGCGATCTCGCACCGGGGAAAACAAAGGCTGTAAAGGTTTCGCTGTCGAGTAGTGCAAGTGGTCCCGCATTTTACGATCTTAACGCGGATAGCATTTTGAACCTGAACTATACTCAAATTCAGACCAACGAGGAAGCCGCGCGCCGCAGTGCGTTTCTCGATACCGTTCTCTTCACAGACTATGGCTTGAACGATGGAAATTGGGGCATCTACCTGATGGGCTGGATAGATGAAATCGAGATACCCATTGGTTTGAAAGATCAACGTTTCGAAACGATCGATACAATGCTGTACATTGACAGTCTATCCCCGGCGCTGAAAATCGAACCGGGTGAAATCAGGCTGCCGATGAGCCTGTTTACCTGGGAATCATCGGAACCCAGTGCATCGCCTTATTACGCACGCGAAGTTTCAGCGGGCGGTTATACCTTACGTTTTCAGCCGGCCCTTCCAATTTCCTTTGAGGTGGTAAAGTCCATT
>DASTJG010000507.1:0-3800 GCA_035716785.1 Anaerolineales bacterium | reverse complement strand
GACCAGCATGGCAACAACAAGCCCCACAAACCCCAGGATGCCCATCACAGTATTTGGCAGGTCCGGCGCGAGGCGCAGCACTTTGTGGGTCATCAAGCCTGGCTCCTGGATGTTGGAGGACAGGGTCAGGGCAAAGCCAAGCGAGACGATGACGAGCAGACGGCCAAGTAGTCGAAAGAAATTCAGCAGCTTCATGCCAGGACCTGCGGGCGGATTTGCTTTATAACCTTCAACGACTCGAGCGCCTCTTCCAGCTGCAGCTCGAAGATGATCGGGCCATCGAACCGGGCCGCGGACAACCTGTCGAGCAGGCGACCCAGATCCAGGTCACCATGACCAAGCGGTTTGTGATCCTCACCATAGCCACGCTGCCCCTCGGGCATCCGCTTGCTGTCATGCAGATGGATTTCCGCCAGCCGCGGCAGGCATTCTTCCACAACGTCGAAGAAGTCGAACCAGCCCGGGAAGCCGGCCAGCACATGACCTGTGTCCAGGCAAATGGAAAGATCCAGTTCATCGGCCAGCTCTAAGGTCAGGTCGAGCGGGAATTCAATGGTCTCGAGGGCAATCCTGCGGCTGGGGACACCTGATTTCATCAGGATCTGTTCCA
Source organism: Anaerolineales bacterium (assembly GCA_035716785.1). Classification (GTDB taxonomy): domain Bacteria; phylum Chloroflexota; class Anaerolineae; order Anaerolineales; family Villigracilaceae; genus Defluviilinea. The sequence continues at coordinate 3,190 of DASTJG010000507.1, read as the reverse complement.
GGCTATCGCGCGCTCCGCTCTGGAATTGGCGCATAAGGAAATTGCGCGCAAGTTCAGAAGAGGTGTGCATGTTATAGAACTCTGCCGCCAGCGCGCCTGTGGCATGCATGACATAGACTTCGGGGGCCAGGGGGCCTGTTGCCTGAAGGAGCTGCGTTATCGCTTCGACCGAACCACGGCGGACCGGGCCGAGCGGCGTGGAAGGTTCCACCGACCAGAGTGGAAGATGAACCGTATAGGTGATCCCATTGGCTTTGAGCTTCAGCAGATTCTCGATCGCGGCAGGCGAAAAGGCATGCGGCAGGAAGAGACTTAAGTCGCCGCCCAGTTCGATCGGGTTGAAGCCCTCCGCCGCCAGCCTGCTTACGAGACCGGCGTGATCAAAATTCGTGATGCTTGCAAGGATCTGTTCGGCGGGCTGTCCCGGCGGAACCAGCATCTCCATCTGCATTGCCATGATTCCAAAACGCATGGTGACTCCTATCGGAAGTTAGCTCTGATCATAGAGATTCTTCTCGAATTTGCTTTCTCCAAAACCAGCCTGCCAGGAACAACAAACCGATCAATGCAGGCAGTCCTGCGATGAGCACATACACGCCCCACCCCAACCCCCGCGCGCTCGTCACATACCAGATCGCCCAGCCGATAAATATTACCGCGCCAACCCATTCCCACCGCCACGCGGTGATAACGGCAATGGTCAGTAAAATGGAGGGGATGAGATGCATAAGCAATGCAAGAACTGTCCCCCAGAAGCCAAGCTGCATGTCGAAGACATCGAACGCGAACATGCTGAGAAACAGAATGAACAGGATGCCCACGAGGCGCGGCGTCCAGAACAAAGTTTGTTTGAGGGGTTTATTCATGATGGCATACTCCAGCATCGAGTCCCAAAATGATACCAGGTACCAGCGGCTTGCTTCTAGTCACCTTCATCCGGTTTGATCCTGGCAAATATTACCTGCCCTCCACCAAGATCAACATAAACGACCTTCCAGCCTGCATTCAGCCACAGGATGGAGTGAGTATGACCCACCCGGTCATTGGCCCACCAGGCCCTGAGCTGCAAGGCAGAATCCGGCAGCGGCGAGCGAATGAGCTTTTCGATCTGTTCAAATGTAAGTAAAACCTGTTCCGCATCCTGCGCAGCCAGCCAGATTGCCAGCGTCGCGTAACGGCTGCGGCTTGCGGTTTTTCGCTCTTGCAATCTCTTAGTACTCTCATCCGCAATGCCGTACATCGCCGGCTCTTCCGGGGCGACACCAGCGATCTCGGTTTGTTCCTGTCCTTCGAGAAGTGCATTCATAAAGCTGCCTCCCTGTTCCTTCTCGTATTCCTGATAGCGGCTTCGCAGCCAGTTCGCGCAGTATTTAAGCTCCTCGCGGCTCCTCGGGGAAATTTCAGATCTGAAGTGGGCAAGATCGTTACGAGTTTGCCGGACCCTTACAAGCAACTCGTAGAGTGATTCTTTTTCGGTATTCAGTATGGGAGCGCAAAATTTCCAGATACTTTTGGACATTAATAAGTTGATGTAATCGCCCAGATTCAATTCGTCAAAGGGTTTGGCGTTTTTGGAACCGGATTGCCTGCCGCGCGGTGCAGATGGATTTGTAGTCGCGGAATCGGGTCGATCTGTTCCTGTATTCGCATACGTTCTTTTGATCAATTCCTTGACAATAAACTCGATATCTTCCACATGCATCAGGTCTTCCGTCCGATTTCGCAGGAATCGCGAAGCATCATAGCTTGTGACGATCCCGATGACGTACTTTTCCGGTTCGACAATGACCACCGCGTTGGCAACTTTGAGTTCATCTAATAAGTCGAACAGATCATCTTCCCGGTAGTGAAAGGGCGCGTTCACCATTGCATCCGGGACAGACAGTTTATCCAGTTTTGTATCAAAGCTCCGGGCCGCGCGCATAATACTTTCATAGGTAACCATGCCCAGAAGGAGCCCGTTTTCGTTCACAACAGGCAGCTGGCTAAAATCGTGCTCGACCATGAGATCAAGCGCTGTGGTGACGGTATCCGTTTTTCGGATAACGAGGACACTTCCCTGGTCTGCAAGCAGGTGTTCTACAGAATATGGCATGACAATATCCTACGCGCGCCTCTGCGCGCTTTGCCAGACGTACGTCAGGCAGCCGACAATCATTAATCCGGAATAGATCAAGACACCCGCAATGAACATCGGTTCGGGTATCCCCATTTTGATCGCGCCATTGAGAGGCTCAGGGGTATCCCCGCCGATGAAGAACATATGGCGCAACCCGAACCAGAGTGGCAGGATGGTGTAGAAAAGCAGGTCAAGGAACATGAGCGACTGCGCCAGCAAGGGGAATCGTACCCAGCCCTGCGGGCGGAAAATAAACAATCCAAACAGGGCCAGCAGAGATAACCCCGCGACCGACCCGCTGCCCATCAGGGAGACAAAACCACCTGCCTGTTCCGTAGGAGCCGATCTGGCATAAAAGGTGAGAGCGATAGGTTTTTCCCATTGATCCGGATAACGCTGGCCGAACGTTGCTAGTGGCCAGACTTTAATTCCCGGCATAACATAGATGCTCTCACACTCTCCCCCAACTGCATCAATGGTAAGGCAGTGTCCAAACTCATGTACAAGTGTGTTGATTACCGCAAATAATCCCAGGACAAGTACAAATATCAGGACATTCCGAATTGTCTTCATCGATGTCTCCTTCTTTGCGGTACTGCGCTTTAGACTTTATTCTTCCTTCACTACTTCAAGGATCATGCGAACCACACGTACGCGCTGACCCGCCGAAATGGGACTTCGACTCATGGCATTCCATTCTGTACCGGACAGGGAAATCCTGCCATCTGTGTAAACAGTTGTACTGGTTTCGCCGATGGCGTCCAGCAATTCCTGATTGAGAGTTTTTTGCAGGCTACCTACTTGTTTTACGACCCCGCGATCGATGGCTGGAATCAGGACCACCAGGCCGGGACCTCTATCTCCGATGTACCGCCCGAGACGATAGACGGACAAACGCGCATCCTCCTGAACCACGCGGATGCTGGCTGTGAGGGAGATCATCGTGATGATCAACATTGCGCCAAGTACACAAATCAAGCTGCTGCCGAAAACCTCCATTGTTTGCTCCTTAATCCAGAATTCCTCGATGTCCCAAAACTCGACGCGCCCCAAGTCCCGCAAGCTTCTCAT
>DASTJG010000506.1:0-7414 GCA_035716785.1 Anaerolineales bacterium | reverse complement strand
CGATCTACAAACAATGCTTTAACCTGCTCACCGGGGAATGTTTGGATGACCCTTCGGTGAGGTTGCCGACGTACCCCGTGCAAGTGATGGATGACGCCGTTTATATCTCGATCCCCATCGAAAAAGAGGAGAATGTCCATGCATATCAAACAGTTTCTTCGTAGTGGAAGTCCCGCCACCTTGTTCAGTGCCTTTTTCTATTTTGACATCAGCTTCATGGTCTGGGTGATGCTGGGTCCGCTGGGCAATTTCATTGCCGAAGAATTTAATCTGACCGCCAGCCAGAAGGGATTGATGACGGCCATGCCGATCCTGACGGGATCCCTGCTGCGCCTCGTGCTGGGACCGCTGGCAGACCGCATCGGCGGGCGCCGGACAGCGCTGATCGGACTCTCACTGACCTTCGTCCCCATCGCGTTGGGCGCGTTCGCCTCGCAAAGTTATGCCATGATCCTTTTGATCGGGCTGCTCCTGGGCGTGGCGGGCGCGAGCTTTGCAGTGGCTCTGCCGATGGCCAGCCGCTGGTATCCGCCCGAACAACAGGGACTGGTGCTGGGTATCGCAGGAGCCGGCAACAGCGGCACAGTGTTGGCGTCCCTGTTCGCGCCGCAGCTCGCGCAGCTGCTCGGTAGCTGGCGTTCCGTCTTTTTGGTCAGCATGCTGCCGCTGGCTGTGGCCTGGCTGGTGGTGGCCTTCCTCGCAAAAGATGCCCCCGGAAAAGTGACGCTCAAGACGTTCGCTGAATATCTGCACGTGGCGCGCCAGCCGGATACGCTCTGGTTGAGTTTGATGTACAGCGTCACCTTTGGCGGATTTGTCGGGCTGGCCACCTTCCTGCCGATCTTCTTCCACGACCAGTACAGCCTGGATAAAGTCAGCGCGGGTGGTTTTGCTGCGTTGTGTGTTTTTGCAGGCAGCTTTATCCGTCCGGTGGGCGGGTATCTGTCCGATCGTTTCGGCGGGATTCGTATTCTGATCGGGCTGTTCCTGCTGATTGCCGCGCTGGCGCTGGGAATTGGAATGCTTCTCCCGCTCGCGCTGGAAACCGTCCTGCTCTTTGTGTTGATGACCTCCCTGGGCAGCGGGAACGGTTCCGTCTTTCAAATCGTCCCGCAGCGCTTTCCCAAAGAGATCGGCGTGGTGACGGGGATCGTCGGCGCGGTGGGTGGGCTGGGTGGCTTCCTGCTTCCCAATCTGCTGGGCACGCTCAAAGACGCGACCGGAAGTTATGGCAGCGGTTTCTTCATCTACACCGCGGCATCATTGGGATGCCTGGTCCTGATCACCGTCCTGCGAGGCGGGTGGCAGCGTACGTGGGCCGGCGAGGGCGGGCGGGCACGTGCGGCCGCGGCAGACTGATCTCGCATGGCGAGAGAATGCTGACATTGAATATGGAGTGTCATGATGAACACAAGCGGTAAAGCGATTTGTCCCTATTGCGGTGTTGGCTGTCATGTTCATTTGAAGGTGACCGACAATCACATCACAGAATTGATCGGCACAAAGGATTCGCCCGTCAATCGCGGCAAGCTTTGTCCCAAGGGCGCGCTGCTGGCGCCGGTGCTGGAACTGCCCGGGCGGCTGCTCCAGCCTCAGGTGCGGTATGAGCGCGATCGCGATCTTGTCGGTGTCCACTGGGAGGCAGCACTGACCCACGTCAGCCAAAAGCTCCGTGCCATCCTCGATCAATACGGACCCGAGGCGGTGGCGTTGTATGGCTCGGGGCAATTGGATACCGAGGCGTGGTATCTCGGCAATAAACTTTTCAAGGGCTACATCGGCTCGAATCATGTGGATAGCAACAGCCGGTTGTGCATGGCCAGCGCAGTGGCCGCGTATCGCAGTATGCTCGGCAGCGACGGTCCGCCAACGTGCTACGAAGATATCGAGTACAGCGACTGCTTTTTGATCGCGGGCAGCAACATGATGGACACGCATCCAGTCCTGTATCAACAGGTCAAGGCGCGGCGCGGTCAGGATCCGAAGCCAGCCATCATCGTGATAGACCCGCGCCGTTCACATACGGCCAAGGCTGCAGATATTCACATTCAACTCAGGCCTGGCAGCGACATCGCCTTCTTTAATTTGATTGCTCATATTGTTTTGGAACGTTGCGCCGAAGACGCGGAATTCATTCGCGATCACACCTACGGGTTCGCCGAGTATGTCTCCATGATCCGTGCATTGGATGTGGAGATGCTGATCGAGGAATGCGGCGTGCCGTTTGAAACCATTCAACGCGCCGCTGAGATCATGATCGGTTCTCAAGCCATGTTATCTTTTTATTGTATGGGTTTGGGGCAAAGCAGCGTGGGCACGGCAAAACATCAGGCCCTGATCGACCTGCATCTCCTGCTGGGACAGATCGGCAAACCAGGCGCGGGTCCGTTCTCGTTGACAGGCCAGCCCAATGCCATGGGCGGGCGCGAGATGGGTGGTCTTTCGCAATTGCTCCCCGGCTATCGTTTGATCGAGAACGAGGAACATCGCCGCGAGGTCGAACGCCTGTGGAAGATCCCGGAAGGCAGGATCAACCCCAAGGCAGGTCTGACCGCGATGGAAATTTTTCAGGGATTGGAATCGGGGCAGATCAAAGCCGTCTGGATCGTGTGCAACAATCCGTTGGTGAGCCTGCCGAATCTGGAACAGGCCAAACGCGCCCTGGCGAAAGCCGAACTTGTCATCGTCCAGGATTGTTTTGAAACGGAAACGACGCGCGTGGCGGATGTGATCTTCCCCGCCGCGCAATGGATCGAAAAGACCGGGACGATGACCAACAGCGAGCGCCGTGTCACGCGCACCTTTCAACTGGCCGCCGCGCCCGGGCAGGCCCGACCCGACTGGTGGATCTTCAGCCGCATGGCGCAAGCCCTCGGCTATGCCGGATTCGATTACGAGGGCATCGAGCCGATCTGGGATGAATACCGCACGCTAACGGCGGGCCGACCCTGCGATCAGTATGGCATCACCAATGAACGTTTAAAAACCGAAGCATTGCAATGGCCCTGTCCGACTGAAGATCATCCGGGCACGGCGCGTCGTTATCTTGATAAACAATTTGCTACAGTCGATGGGCGGGCGCGTTTTGTGGCATGCGAACATAAGCGCCCGCAGGAACGCCCGGACGAAAACTATCCATTCACATTAACCACCGGGCGTCTGGCCTCGCAGTGGCACACGATGTCGCGCACAGGGAAAATCCAGCGACTGGCAAATCAAGCCCTGGCCCCACATGCAGAAATTCACCCCGCTGACGCGCTGGCGAATAATATTGTGCATGGAGAGTTGATTTCTGTTTCCAGCCCGAGGGGCAATGTGAAGGTGGCGGCGAAGGTCAGCACCCGCGTGATGCCGGGCATGATCTTCATGCCCTTCCACTGGGGCGATCTGTACGCGCCCGGCAACGCCGCCAACTGCCTCACCAGCGACGCGCTCGATCCCATTTCGAAGGAACCGGAATATAAAGCCTGTGCGGTTTCCGTCGGGAAACTGGCCTGACCCATATGGAACTCAGCGTTTCACTGCAGGAACACCTTGCACTATCGGCATCCCTGCACCGGCGCTTATGTCCGCGTCAGGTCCTGGGTGTGCGCATGGCGCGCCTGGCTTGTGGTTTGCTGGAAATTGACCCTGCACTCCAGCACAAAAAGATCTTCGTATACATGGAGAACGGACAATGCGTTGCCGATGGCGTGATGGTCGTCACCCGGGCCAGTCCTGCCAACCAACTCATGCAATTGCTTCCGTATGGCAAGATGGCAGGGACATTCGTGCGCCTGGATACCGGTCAGGCAGTGCGTATTCGCGAACATCCCCATTGTCGTGAAACGGCGTTTGCATTCCTGCCCGAGGCATCTTCAGCCTGGAAGGCACATTTGGACGCTTACCGGTTTATGCCCGATGAGTTATTGCTCGCGTGGCAGTCGGTGAAGTTGTTGATCCCCGTTCCCAAGCTACGCGGCAAATATTCTGTGGTGTGTGACCGCTGTGGGGATCGCATTCACGAACACACAGAGATCATTCAGGAAGGATGGGTGTTGTGCAAGGCGTGCGTGTATGGAGCGTATTATGAAATTAACGAACCTCTATCCCTGCACAATGAACGGCAACCTGGCCTTGTTGATTCTGATGGATTACGACTCAACCAATCATAGCGCCCGGCTATGACTTTTTTACGATCTTGCTCATCGCGTATTCTGCCAGTGCCGTGATCGTCAGTGAGGGGTTAACGCCGGGGTTGGCAGGCATGATCGAGCCATCGATAATGTACAGCCCCGGGTAGTTGTGGATTTCGAAGTTGTCTTTCACGACACCTTCTGCCGCGTTCCTGCCGATCGGCGCACCGCCCAGGATGTGGGCAGTCGTTGGCATGCCCAGCAGATTTTCACCGACCGAGCCAAGTGCAACGCCATTTGTCCGCTTCGCAAAGGTACGCGTCAGTTCATGGGAGCCTTGTACGTGCGCGTGGATCTCATAACCGGGTTCCTTCTCCGCGACCAGTCCGCGGCGGAAGAGTGTGAACAGGCTTCGTCCGATGCGGAAGCGCATGCGGTTGTCCGCATGCTGCATGACGAGCAGAATGGTCACATTGTGGGCCCAGCCGGGCAGGATCAGCGCTTTCGCAAAATCTTTCGGATGAGTGAATGCCCAGCCCAAGAATTTCAGCAATCGCTTCGGGACGCTGACATCGATGTCGATCAACGGTGCGGCCAGGAAGCGCATCAGCGACGATCCATCGGGATAACGGACCGGCTCGACGCGCGTGATCTCGTCATGATTGTAGATGGATGAAATCGCCACGCCCTGCGAATAGTTGATGTCGGACGTGCGCGCCAGGCTCCCCAGCAGCGCCTCCGAGTTGGTCCGGACCATGTGACCGAGCTTCCTTGACAGGAAGGGCAGCGATCCCTTCACGTCGCGCAGGTTGAGGAGCAGCTTCATCGTTCCCATCACACCCCCGGCGAAGATGACATTGGTCGCGTACACAGTCTGTTTGCGTTTGAACAGCGTAGTGGATGAGCGATAGGTAATTTTGTAACGAATGTCTTTGATCAGGAGCGGGTGATCCTTGACTACTTTTTGCAGCTGTTTCCTGGTCAACGGCTGGACGTCGGTGACCTCCACTTCGGCTTTGACCTCCGCCCCCTTGTCTTCTGCAAAGTAGAGATAGTTTTTGGGCAGGGTATTCTTGGCATTGTAGCGACATCCCACCATGCACCCGCCGCAGTGATTGCAGCCGGCCCGGTCGGGACCCTTGCCATCGAAATACGGATCACGGACCGTTACTCCTGCTTCGCCGAAGAACGCACCGACTTCCGTGGCACGGAAGGTATGCTCCATCTCGCGCTCGTAGGCCATTTCTCGCAGGACAAAATCGGCCTTCCACAAGATCGGGTTGCGCGCCGCGCCAAGCATTTTCTTGGCCGTCTCATAATGCGGACGCAGCACTTCGCCCCACTTCACATGCTGGTTCCAGGCAGGCGTCGCGAAAGTCTTGTCGCTTGGGACTTCGAGCACGTTGGCATACCCAAGGCTTCCGCCGCCGACGCCCACTCCATGCAGGACCATCGCGCCTTTGAGCAGGCTGATCTGCAGGATCCCATGCGCACGCAGGGCAGGCAGCCAGAGATATTTCCGGAACTGCCAGTTGGACCTGGGGAAATCCTCATCGTTGAAGCGTTTGCCTTTTTCGAGGACGAGGACGGAATAGCCCTTTTCCCTCAGCCTCATCGCAGAGACACTTCCCCCGAAGCCGCTTCCGATGATCACGAAGTCATAGATGTCGTTGTGTGGCATGGTGCAGGTAGCTATCAGCTTTTAGCGGTCAGCGTTTTCAGGAGTGATGCGAGCATATGAGGGCTATTATAAGCGGTCAGCGGTTAGCTGTTAGTGTTCAGCCAGGAATGGATGGCCGACAGCGCTGATAGTTACCGGAACGGACAGACATCTGCGGGAACGTAGATAGGGCTTTGCCAGCCGTGATAGTCACTCCCCAACGGAATCAGAATTTCAGGATGCTCTGACGCATATTGGATCCCCGCCGCGCAGCCGTCGTACATTTTGTGCGTAGACTGGTATGCGTTCCAAAATGCGGTTGCCATTTCAACGTAAGGATGGCCGTATGGGTCGTTGCCGAATTTCTGTTGCAATGTTTTGTAAACCGTGCCCGCATCAGATTCATGTCCCTGCACAATGTGAAGAAGCATGATGCGGTAGTAGGCATAGGTAGCAAGGCGGGGATATTCTGTGCTATCGAGTATCGCGGTTGGATAGACTGTGGGTGTAGGATCGTATTGAGCCCAATAGGTACGACGCTCATACTCTTCTCGTTCAGGTGACCACCACTCCAGACGATCATCGAAAATAGTTGCCTGGTAAAAAGACAAAGCCTCCGAGTAGTATCCGTAACGCGCTTGCAAGTCTCCATCCTGAATAGCCTGAAAGCGATACTGTGGCGCATCGCTGTCCTGCGCTCGAACGACATAATTCCGGCCATTCCAAGCTAATGTTGTGGTCTGCTTACGTGCTGGAGTCCCATCGCAGGGGTTTCCCAAGCCGCCACAGAATTTGTTAACATCGTACACGACAACAATTTCCTTGAGGGCGTCTCCATTTGCATCCATAATTTCGCCAGGAGAAGAGGAAAGGTCCCAATCTTCTTCTCCCATATCAATTCGCGAACGAAATTCCATGCCATTCCACTCAAAGATATAAAATAAAGCAGAACCATAGTGGGTAATGTCATAAAGAATAAGTTCCGGAATTCCATTTTTGTTTAAATCAGGAGTGTCCTCTAACCTAGCTTCCCAATCTCCTACAAAGTTGAATAAACTTTGATATTTCCCGTCTTTGCAGCCAAGGATATCAAACGTTACATATCCTTTGTAGGTCAATTCGTTCACGCCATCCCCGGTTAGATCAATGGTTTTTGAATCTGCTAGTGACCCCAGGGGGCTTGTTGTTAGCTGTGTCAAAGTTCCCCCTGAGTTCAGGTAGGTCAAAATTTCACTGACATTATAAAGTTGATAAGAACCATAAGCATCAGGAGTTGCAAATTCCGCTATGATTGCGGGATTTTCTTTTGGGCAGGCAGCGGGTTGCGCGGGTGTGACCGTGACAATCGTCGAAGCATCAAATGTCGGCGTGAAGGTGGGAATGGTCGGCAGGGGAGTGATCGATGGAATGGGTGTTTCGGTAGGAACAGAAGTGCTTATCGGCGTTGGAGAAGGAGTTTCTGTCGCGCTTTGAATGGTGATGACAGGCGGAGCGGTCCGCGAGGGTCCATCCCCTGCGGGGACCTGACGGCAGGCAGCGAGAATCAACATTCCACTGAGTAGACCTATCGCGATTCGCTTCATTGTTTTCCTCCCGGTCTTCTTTGTTCCTGGTTTCGTCATTGCGAGGAGGTGTAGCC
>DASTJG010000505.1:0-6128 GCA_035716785.1 Anaerolineales bacterium | reverse complement strand
GCCTGGACCTTGAAAAGCTGGCAGGTAAAGACAATGTGACCCGTAAGCTGGTCTGCGGGCGAAGGGGCAGGCACAGATCCCTGCACGGAGGAGGTTGGATTTGAGTCCGGCAGATTAAAAACGGGGGTCGCGAGCGCCTCGGTCGCTGCAGGAGGAAAAGATGAGGAGGGCGTGGAGGCTTGCAGCGTGGCGAACAGATCAGGGGTCGGAGAGGGAGCAACCGGCATGTTACACCCCACTATCCAGACGAAGAAAGCAGTTGTCAAAAGAAGTTTGAATTTATTCATTACCCAGTTCAATCGATTCCAGATAAAACTCTTCACCTGCTAAAATCTTCGCACCATAGCTGCCACAATGAGGACAATGGATCTTCCCATCCTGTGGATGATATTTCTTGAAACATGCCATGCATTGGACTTCCGCTTGAATCAAACGAAAATGAAGCTGCGCTCGTTCTGCAGCTGTTCCCCGGCTGAGTTCAACCCAATGCTTTTGGACGGAATGTTGATCGAGCTCGGAGATCTCACCGAGAGCCAGTTGAAGCATCGTGATATACCTGGCATTCGACTCACGCACCTTCAGAAGCGCTTTCGTAAGGATGGATTGAGTTGCGGCAAGTTCGCGCGTTGACATTGAAAAGAATAAGGGGATAAAAAAATCCCTCAGGACGGTCTATAAGCCGCATTCTGTCCATGGCTTGCGCCACTGTGCGATCATCTCTCTGGGCGGTGCGTCGCCGCGCCGCTCGATGCGACCTACCCGGGACTGGCTTTCTCATCCCATGAGAAAGCACATATGAAGACGAGCAGTCTCCCGCCATCCGCGGATGGCTTCGTCCCTACTTGGTCTTGCTCCCGGCGGGGGTTACCTGGCCATCCACATTACTGCAGATGCCGGTGGTCTTTTACACCACCTTTTCACCATCACCACCCTAACCCCTAACCCTTTTTCCCTGGGGACCGAAGTCCTTCGGGGCAGAGGGAACGAGGGGTCAGAGGGCTGTTTGTTTCTGTGGCCCTCATCCGGCAGGTTAGCTCCTCTCGGAGGGTTCCCCGCCCCGGGTGCTATCCGACGCCGTGCTCTATGGAGTGCGGACTTTCCTCGGCTCCGACAACGCAGAGCCGCGATCGCCCAACCGACCTGAGGCAGTATTATCATACACGCAAGAAAACAGGGCGTCAACAGCAATGGAGCAGATTCAAACAGGATTCTTAAATTCTGAGCGGTCCTTCCAGTGTTCAGCGCCTTCTATACAGGTCAAAAGGCCATTTCCATCCGCTGATGTAACATCTACCAATTTTGAAAAGCGCCAAATGTATTGGAGTTTTGCCGAAAAGACATTAAAATAAGGAAAGAGAACATGAACGTACTGCATAAATTACGAACATACACGTAATTTATGAGACTAGCAGTACACGAACACAATGGAGTCTCTGTGAGCAACTGGCCCGGGAAATATGTCATTGGTCTGACTGGAAACATTGCGACCGGCAAAAGCGTGGTTCGCCGTATGCTGGAACATCTCGGCGCGTACACGATTGATGCCGACGCGTTATCTCATCGAGTGATCACAAAGGGCGCGCCGGGCTATCAACCCGTCCTGGAAACGTTTGGGAAATGGCTGCTTGACCCGGATGGGCAGATCAACCGCGACAAGCTCGGACGCCTTGTGTTCGCAGATCCCGAAACGCTCAAGCAACTGGAAGCGATCATCCATCCCTATGTCCGGCAGGCGATCGACATTCTGATCAAGCGTGCCAAGCAAAGAGTGATCGTGATCGAAGCGATCAAGCTTCTTGAAGGAGGGCTGAGCAATCAATGTGATGTCGTCTGGGTCGCCGATGCACCGGAGGAGATCCAGATCGAACGTCTGATGCGCAAACGCGGGATGAGCCGTGAGGATGCCATCCAGCGCGTTCGCTCGCAATCCACCCAACAGGACAAGCTCAAGGCAGCCGACGTCATCATCCGCAATAACGGATCGTACGAGGACTTGTGGAAGCAGGTCAGCGAGATGTGGAAGATCGTGGCGCCATCGGAAGAGGCCGGTCTGGCCACGCAAGTACTTTCCAAGCCCACTGCCGGGGCGCTCTCCCTCCAGCGTGGAAAACCACGCGACGCGCAGAAGATCGCAGACCTGGTTACCCGGCTGAGCAAGGGCAAACGCACTATGACCTACGAGGAAGCGATGGAAGCTTTTGGTGATAAAGCCTTCCTGCTGCTTCAAATGGGCAACGATCTTGTTGGCATGACAGGCTGGCAGGTGGAAAACCTGGTTGCACGCACTACCGATCTTTTCCTCGACCATCGCGTTGCCGCCGATCAGGCGCTGCCATTGATGATCCACGAGGTAGAACGCGCCTCCACCGATCTGCAGTGTGAAGCCGCGCTGGTTTTCCCACCCATTGATCTGGTCGGCTTCGACAGCGTCTGGAAACAGCTTGGTTACGAAAGGCGGTCTCCCGATGAGCTTGGCGTCCAGGCCTGGGAGGATGCCGCGCTCGAATCCATGCCGCAAGGTTCGGCGCTCTTCTTCAAGCAACTTCGCACCGACCGCGTTTTGAGACCCATATAATTAGAAGGGTGAAGGATGAAGGATGAAGAAAATGTTTTTCCCATCCTTCATGCTTCCGCCTTCATCCTTAATCCAAAACCAGGGTGGGAAGTTGTTCTAACTGAGCTGGATATTCTCAATGGCTCGATTCTTCTAAGCCCATATTCAGCCAGCGATACTATACTGATTGACGCGTTCATAAGCGTAGCAATCCTGTGGATGAATGGCGAATTTTCTCAATAACATCCTTTTTATATTTCAACGCCTTGATTGGTTGAGCGTTCTCGATATTCTGCTGGTAACGCTGATCTTTTTTGCGTTGCTTTATTTCCTGCGTGATACACAGGCAATGGTCCTGCTGCGAGGCATGATCTTCATCATCGTGGCCCTTGTCCTGTTGACAACCCTGGTGGAACTTCCTGCATTCTCCTGGCTGATCCAGAGCATATTGCCAGCGCTGCTTCTCTCTATCCCGGTGATCTTCGCGCCGGAGATCCGCCGTGCGCTGGAACGAGTGGGACGGGCTGGAACCGTCACCTTTATCCCGTCTGCAAGTCAGACTGCCAATGAGGAAATGCAAAAGGCGATCCATGCCGTAGTGGAAGCCGCGGCCCGGCTTTCGGCACGCCAGCATGGCGCGTTGATCGTGATGCAAAGGCTGGACAGCCTCGAACAATATATCGAGACTGGCGTGCAAATGCGCGCGCATGTCACACCGGAGCTGCTGCTGCAGATCTTTTATCCAGATACGCCTTTGCATGACGGCGCGGTCACCATTGCAGAGGGACGAGTGGTCGCGGCCGCCTGTGTCATGCCGCTCTCGGCAAGCGGGATCCTTAATCGTTCGCCCGAACGGCAGATGGGTCTGCGCCATCGCGCCGCGTTGGGTATCTCAGAGGTTAGTGACGCGATCGCGGTTGTCGTTTCGGAACAGAGCGGCTCCATTTCGATCGCCCACGCCGGACGGATGATCCGTCGTATCGATCCCGAGCGGCTCGAGAACATCCTGATCGCGTTCTTCCGCCCCGAAGCCATCACGCCACAACGTGTCTGGCTGAAGCGTTTTTTTCCGTATCTCTTCCGCAGGGATGAATAACATGCGCATGTTTGCAAAGAATATCCGCACATTCCTCCTGGCGCTCGTGCTGGGTGTATCGGTTTGGGTATCGGCTGTCAGTGACGCAAACCCGAATGAGGTGCGCCCCTATCCCAGTCCCATTCCAATCGAAGTTGTTGGGCAGGATCCGGCTCTGGTACTCACCAGTGAAATCCCACCAACGATGGAAGTAACTCTGCGTGCGCCGCGCTCTGTGTGGGAAATGTTGACCGCCAGAGAAAATTCCGTACGTGCGACACTGGACCTGACGGGTCTCAGCGCGGGCGAACATCAAGTGGATATCCAGGTCAATGTTGCCGTACGTCCCTATCAATTCGTTCTCAAAAACCCCGAAACGGTTACCGTTGTCCTGGAGTCGCTTGCCACTCAAACATTCCCTCTTTGGCTCTCGCTCAGTGGACAACCCGCGGCTGGCTACCAGGTCGGTGAGGCCACCACGGAAGAAAGCGCAGTTGCCGTCTCGGGGCCCGAGTCTGTTATTCAGCAGGCCACGCGGGCGCGTGTGCTCGTCAGCCTGGATGGCATGCGCGAAACCATAGACGAATCCATTCCGATCCAGGTGCTGGACGCACAGAACAAAATTCTTCAGGGGCTCACGATCAATCCTGAAGCCGTGCGGGTAAATGTGCCGATCAGCCAGCAGGGCGGATACCGCGATGTAGCAGTGAAAGTCATTGTGCAGGGTCAGCAGGCAGCCGGATATCGGATCGAGAACATTTCCGTTTTTCCACCCGTTGTTACAGTCTTCGCCGACAACCCCGAACTGGTCAACCAGTTGCCGGGCGTGGTGGAAACACAACCGCTTAACCTGCAGGATCGCAAGGAAGATATCGCCACGCGTCTTTCCCTGGACCTGCCTGAGAACATCACCATCATTGGCGCACAGACCGTGCAGGTACAAGTGAGCATCTCCCCTATTCAGACCAGTCTCACGCTCCTGAACCAACCCATCAATGTGAACGGATTGTCTGAGGGATTGAGCGCCCAGACCTTCCCACAGACGGTGGACGTGATCATTTCTGGCCCTGTACCCGTGCTCGAGGAATTGACCTCACGAGAAATCACCGTTTCCGTCGACGCAACAGGATTGGAGGTCGGCACATATCAATTGACACCGGAAGTAAAAGTGTCGGTGGAGAATGTGCTGGTAGAATCGATCCTGCCCGGTACGGTGGAAGTGGTGATCGCCGTGCCCAGTACGCCGACACCAACAGCATTCCCACCATAAATTAAAGTAGAAAGAATTATGCCCAAACCCATTGTCGCACTCGTTGGCAGACCCAACGTAGGAAAAAGCACGTTATTCAATCGCCTGGTCGGGGAACGTCTTGCCATTGTAGACGATACCCCCGGCACCACGCGCGACCGTCTTTTCGGTGAAGCCGAATGGAATGGACGCGCCTTTCACATTGTGGATACCGGCGGCATCGACCCGACCCACGGCGGCAAGGCCCCGCTTTCGGTGGGCTCGGCAGATTTCATTGGCGAGATCAAACAGCAGGCGAAGGTTGCGATCGATGAAGCAGACGCGATTCTTTTCGTCAACGACGGCGAAACGGGTGTGGCATCCGCTGATCTTGAAGTCGCAGATATTCTCCGTCGCTCACAAAAGAAACTACCCGACGGGACGTTCTGGCCGCCGATCTTTGTCGTGGTGAATAAAACGGAGTCAAAGGGACGGCGGGACGAGGCGCCTCAGTTCTACGAGCTGGGGCTGGGCGAGCCGTATCCTGTCTCCGCTGTGCACGGCACCGGGACAGGTGACCTGCTCGACGCGTTGGTTGCATCCTTCCCCGAGCAGACAGAGGAGGAGGAAGACGAAAGCATCAAGATCGCTATCGTGGGCAAGCCGAACGCGGGCAAGTCCAGCCTGCTGAACAAGCTCGTCGGCGAGGAACGCGCCATCGTCAGCCCGATCCCCGGCACGACGCGCGACGCGACCGATACAAAGATCGAGTTCAACGGCCTGCCGATCACGCTGATCGACACGGCCGGCATCCGCAAGCGCGGCAAGATCGAGCGCGGCGTGGAGCAGTTCAGTGTGCTGCGTTCGTTCAAAGGCATCGAGCGCGCCGACGTGGCTCTGCTGATGATCGACGCGACGACCGGCATCACATCACAGGACGCGCACATCGCGGGTTTCATCCTGGAAGAGTGGAAGTCGTGCGTGGTGATCGTCAACAAGTGGGACGCGGTCGAAAAAGATTCGACCAGCATGGAGGAGTACACGCGCAAGATCCGCGCCGACCTGAACTTCATGGACTACGTCCCGCTGTTGTTCATCTCTGCCAAGACGGGCCAGCGCGTCGACCAGGTGCTGCCGATGGCGCTGCGCGTCCAGGAGGAACGGCTGGCGCGCCTGACGACCTCCAAGATCAACGCGGTGATCCACAAAGCCCAGGACGCGCACCCGCATCCATCCCACGCCGGACGACAGTTGAAGATGTTCTACGGCAC
>DASTJG010000504.1:0-2653 GCA_035716785.1 Anaerolineales bacterium | reverse complement strand
CCGATGAAGTGGAACTGTTTCGCTTCGGGATTAACCCACCACTCGCGCCACGCGTCCGTCGAACCTATAAGCTGACTCCACTCAATCGGCGCGGAGAGATAACCGATAACGGCCTCGAACCAAACGTAAATGCGTTTGCCCGCTTCGGTCCAGCCTTCGATGGGGATCGGCACGCCCCAGTCGAGGTCACGCGTGATGGGACGCGGCTTGAGTCCCTCCGCTTCGATCTTGCCCAGCGACTCGCCGATCACCGGCTCGCGCATGTGTTCGGCGCGTCCCTGCAGGAACTTCTTGACCTCGGGCTCCAGCTTGGAGAGATCGAGATAAAAATGCTCGGTCTCGCGCAGCTCGAGGGCTCCGCCTTCCTTCGAGCGCGGGTTGATCAGCTTTTCAGGCTCGAGCACGTTGCCGCAGTTGTCGCATTGATCGGAGCGCGCGCCCTCAAAGCCGCAGATGTAACAGGTCCCTTCGACGTAACGATCGGGAAGGAAACGCTTCGAGGAGGGCGAATACCATTGCAGTGATTTCTGCGTGAACAGGAACCCGTTTTCCTTGAGCGCCAGGAACATGGCTTGCGAGACCTTGAAGTGATTCTCAGTATGGGTGGTCGTGAACAGGTCATACGTAATGCCCCAGCCCTTGAACAGCTCGAGGAAACCGTCATGATATTTCTTATACACTTCCTCGACGGGTTTGCCCGCTTTATCCGCTGCAAGCGTGACGGGTGTGCCGTGCGAGTCCGTGCCACTGACCATCAGGACCTTGTTCCCTTTCAGTCGATGATAGCGCGCGACGATGTCACCCGGCAGGTGTGAGCCGGTAATATTGCCGACATGGATCTCGGCATTCGCGTAGGGCCATGCAATGGCAATCAAGATGTTTTCAGGCATTCATGCCTCCGTTGATTATCTGTCATTGCGAGCCCCGTCGGGGCGAAGCAATCTCCTCGCAATGCTATATTTTGAATTTGGGTGGTTACATGAGATTGCTTCAGGCTGCGCCCTCGCAATGACATGCTTGGTATTACAAACAAAAAGGCTGCCCGCAAACCTGGGACAGCCTCTCAATTCGAAGTGTGAAGAACTAGTGTGCTTCCCAGGCGCGGCATGACATTTCCATCCGGACAGGCATGGACATGGTCATTGTCACCACTTGTGGAGCAGGTCGCTTGATCATGGCGCCAAGTTTACTATGTCCTTTGCCAGCTTGCAAGGATTCACTACTCCAGGAGGTCTTTGAGAGTTGCAAACGGAGAATCGTCGGGGTCCTGGCTATGACCGCAATCTTTTACGTTCAAGTCCTGTCCACATTCAATGCAAAGACCTTTGCATTCAGGATCGTGTAAGGGCTTGATGGGGATTTCGAGCACGGCATATTCACGTATCAGTGGAGCGAGGTCAATTTGTGCGTCATCTGGCACCAGCAATTCTGACTCGCTCAAAGATTTCCTGGTGAAGGCATACAGTTCAGTAATCTCCCATTGCAGGGGATAAGTGAATTCATTCAGACATCGCACGCACTCGAGCTGGGTGTCTGCTGAAAACTGCCCCTGAATAATGAGTCCTTGCGGTGTCCGACCGATGGTGACGGATCCTGTCAGGTTCTTTAGTTCAAGATCATCGAGCTTGACATTCTCCAGATCGAAGGGGATTTCGTGGCTGTAGCCAACTTCTTCATGGATGATAAAGCCGACATTAATTCGAAAGGGTTTCCGGGGATTTGTCATGCCATATCCTTGTTCGTCGCGTGGTCGCGCGCGGCACCACGGATCGAAACGAGCCTTCTTAGATTTTTCGATCCACAATAAACTTCGCCAGATTCTCCAGCGCTTCGCGCTCCGGGGAAGCCGGCGCATCACTCAGGGCTTTGAGGGCGCGGCTCACCGCCTGTCGCGCCTCGGCCATCGACTGCTGGATCGCCTGGCTCTGGCGGATATTATCCACGAGGCGCTGGACGCGCTCCGTATCCTTCCATCCACCCTCAGGCAGGGAGAGCACATCTTCCTGGGCCGGGTTCGCTTCGGCATAGTAAATGGCAGGCAGTGTCACCAGTCCGTTCAGCAGATCCGAGCCGATCGGTTTCCCGACAGCGGATTCCTCACCCGTAAAATCAAGGATGTCATCCACGATCTGGAAGGCCATGCCCACTTCGTAGCCAAAGACTCTCATGGAGAGGCGCATTTCCTCATCTTCCGTGGCAACCATGGTTGCCGCCAGTGATGCCATCTCGAACAGGGAGGCGGTCTTGGCATAGATGCGTTGGTAGTAGTTATCGCGTTCGATCACGCCGCGTGCCGAAAACATCTGGGTCAGCTCACCGTTGACGATGGTTGCCAGGGTTTCCGCGAAGAGCTTCATCAGAGGCAGGTAATCGGTCTCTGCAGCCAGCTTGGCGGCA
Source organism: Anaerolineales bacterium (assembly GCA_035716785.1). Lineage (GTDB taxonomy): Bacteria > Chloroflexota > Anaerolineae > Anaerolineales > Villigracilaceae > Defluviilinea. The sequence goes on along the minus strand of DASTJG010000504.1, from coordinate 256 downwards.
CGGGCAAATAGGAAGTCGCCTGTCAGCACCGTGGCCGCAGGGGACCAGCGCGCGTTTAAAGTGGGCATACCACGGCGCAGCAGGGCGCCGTCGATCAGATCATCATGGACCAGCGTCGCGGTGTGAAGCAGCTCCACGGAAGCGCCGAGGGTGATCAGCTTCTCCTCGGGAGCGCCCAGCATGTTCCCCACAAGCAGGCCCAGGGTCGGGCGGATGCGCTTGCCCCCGGAGGATAAAAGGTGTGTCAGTGCAGAGC
>DASTJG010000503.1:0-5538 GCA_035716785.1 Anaerolineales bacterium | reverse complement strand
GTGGTGTTGGTGGAAGCAGCGACAAAGAAGCTCATATTATACTGAATTCGGATAACAGTAGAGTACTGATTCTTCTATAGAAATATAAGAAAACTCCCCGGCGTTGAAAGCGCGGGGAGTGGGTGACATACGATAACGCGTAATGCCTCCACGAAACCAGAATGTGTGTCCAGGGGAGATTTTGGCTGCTCTCACCCGGCATACAAGTAGAGTTCGCCTGGCTGAAGTAGATGACAGCGCTGCCAGGGCGCACGCCGATCGAGTTCATCGAACAGCATGCCAGGATTGATGCGGTTCCCAGCGAACAGGTCGTTGTGGCAACCGATCAGTACCCGGGCTTGGATGGCGACCGCCAGCTCGACCGCCTCACGCGGCCACAGGTTGCCGACGATATCCTGCTGCTCACGGAAGAAATCGCGACCGTTGATCGGCAGCAGCGCCAGGTCAACTTGTTGGTTTTGCAGCGCGCCGAGCAGCTCAGGAAAGAGAATCGTATCGCCGGCGTGGTACAGAGTCACACCATTGCATGAGATCAAAAAGCCCATCCAGCGCGCATGCCCTTCCTCATCTACTTCATAAGCATAGCGGGGGATGGGTAGTGCCTGGGCCCCGTGCGAGGCCGGGATGGCGGTGTAAGACAGACTAGCAAACTCCACCCGTTCTCCTACGCGCGGCACCACAATCCGCTCGGCAGAGACGTCCGCCTGCAGCGCGATCGCGCGTCCCTGTGGAGAAGTGATCAGCGTGGCTTGCGGCGAAGCGGCCATGAGAGGACCCAGTGTAGGTCCATCCGCATGGTCCAGATGCTCATGAGTTGCAAAAACCACGTCTGCATGCTGAATCGTGGCCGGGTCCATCGGGATGGGAAAACGCCGCGTTAAACCAATCCCGGCGCCCGAGTCCGAAAGATACGGGTCGATATAAGCGATCGTCCCGCCACCTTTGATGACAAACCCGGACTGGCCAAGGGACCAGAGAGCCAACTGCCCGTACGGCACCCCAAGCTGCTCGATCTGGGTGATGAGGTCTACCTTCGTCGATTCGGTCATTGCATCCTTCCTATGCCTGGACTTTATTTTCGATCTTTGTTTCACCCACCTGAACGATGACCACATCCTCAGCCTGCAACGTGAAGTCATCGGGCACGAGGCAGGTTCCTGTCATCAAAAAGACCCCCTGTGGGAAATCCAGTTCGCGCGTGAGAAACTCGACCAACTCAGGCAGCGTTCGCTTCATGGAGGCGGTATTTGCTTCCCCGTTGAAGATCGTTTCATTGGCTCGTTGGATCTTCAGTCGGATTGGAAGATTCTGGATCAGTTCGGGTTCGCACAACAAAATGCCATGTCCCAGTGCGCACGAGTCGTTATAGATTTTTGCCTGTGGCAGGTAGAGCGGGTTCTCGCCTTCGATATCGCGCGAGGAGACGTCGTTCCCCGCACAATAGCCCACGATCTCTCGATGGCAATTAATGACCAGCACCAATTCCGGTTCAGGTACATTCCAATGACTGTCCCTGCGGATGCGGATCGGCCTGCCGTTGCCCGAAACGCGCCACCCCAAAGATTTGGAAAAGAGTTCAGGACGCTCTGCCTCATAGACGTTCTGATACATATCCGCTACGCTGGATTCCGCTTTACGGGCCTCGCGGCTTCGTAAATAGGTGACTCCCGCCGCCCACACTTCCTGCTGCGGATCGATCGGCGCTTCCTCCTCACCGATAGCTGATTCAGCATTCGATAAACTGTTCAACACCTCGAGCATTTTCCCGCGCGGCATCTCGAGCAATGTGGTCAGGTTCAGGCCTGGCGGCAGGAAATGACCATCCACTGCCCAGCGTGATCCGTTTGTGGTTTTATGTTTGGTAAGTAACATGGTACGTCTCCTCAAGTGTAGTAACCGCTTCGCGTCAGTCCTTTGGTAAGGGACGACTAAAGTCGTCACTACGAAGCTAACTTCTCCAGAATCGCATCTACATCGTACACACATCCACCCCAGGTGCCGCCGCCGACGTTCTGCAGCGCCGCCCATAAGCGTGTGTCGTCTGGCAATTCCGGATTCGGTCCCAAGTCCGGATGCGGTGGGCGAGATCGAAGGATGAGTGCGCCTGTCTCTGCCTCGAAACGTTTATCACCTTCACCGATAAAATCGATCTGCCCGGAAAGATTCACGCGATCAACAATGATCTGGATTGTATCGCCGTCCCGCAGCTTCCCAAGCGGACCCCCTGCCAGTGCTTCAGGACCAACGTGGCCGATACACGCGCCTGTGCTCACGCCGCTGAAACGTGCATCGGTGATGAGCGCGATGGTTTTGCCATGAGGTAAGTACTTCAATGCGGATGTGAGCTGATAGGTCTCCTCCATCCCGGTGCCCATGGGACCACATCCGATCAGCGCAATGATGTCACCTGCCCTGACGGGATTTTCGTTCAACCCTTTGACTGCGGCAATCGCGGCGCGTTCGCTTGTGAACACGCGGGCGGGACCCGTTTTGCGATAGACGCCATCCGCATCTACAACACCGGGATCGATGGCGGTGCTTTTGATCACGGCTCCCTGGGGTGCGAGATTGCCGGTGAGGAATGTGATCGTGCTGGTCAATCCACGCTCACGTGCTTTCGTTGGACTCATGATCACATCGTTTGGATCGACGGCATCCAACTCCTGAAGTCTCTCCCGCAATCGTTCACGGCGTTCGCTGTGCTCCCATTTCTCAAGTGCTTCGCCCAATTTGTTGCCGTTCACGGTATAAGCGTTTAGTTTCAATAATCCCAGTTCACGCAAATGCAGCATGACCTCAGGCACACCGCCCGCCAGGAAGACCTGCACAGTTCCATAGCCTATCGGTCCGTTGGGCATTACATCCACCAAACGCGGTGTGGAGCGATTGACATGTGACCAATCCTCCACGGTCGGACGGGGCAGTCTGGCAGCGTGTGCAATGGCGGGGATGTGCAACAACAAATTTGTGCTCCCGCCAAATGCAGCATGGACGACCAGCGCGTTGTGGATCGAGTCTTCTGTCAGGATGTCCCTCATAGTGATGTTGCTGGCTGTCATCTCGATCAACGCGCGGGCAGATCGTTTTGCCATGTCCAGCCAGATCGTCTGACCGGAGGGCGCCAGCGCCGAATGTGTGACCGCGAGCCCCAGTGCCTCTGCTACCACCTGACTGGTTGCCGCGGTTCCGAGGAATTGACAGCCACCCCCGGGGGAGGCGCAGGCGCGGCATCCCAAATCGGAGGCTTCTTCAAGAGTGATCAATCCATGCGCAAAACGTGCGCCGAGCGATTGGATCTTCCCCGCGTCTTCGCCCCGCTCCGGAAGTAACGTCACACCGCCGGGGATGAGGATGCACGGCAACGATGGTTGCGCGGCCAGGGCCATCATCATTGCAGGCAAGCCTTTATCGCAGGTGGCGATGCCGAGTACACCTTTACGGGTTGGCAGCGAACGGATGAGTCTTCGCAATACCGTCGCGGCATCGTTGCGATAGGCGAGGCTGTCCATCATGCCTGAGGTGCCCTGTGTCCGTCCATCACATGGATCGCTGACAAAGCCCGCGAAAGGAATGGCATTGTGTCCTTTGAATTCCTGTGCCGCAGCGTGCGCGAGCAGCCCCACTTCATAATGACCTGTGTGATAACCGAGCGCGATGGGGGCGCCGTCTTCTGCCCGGATGCCTCCCTGCGTACTGAGGATGAGATACTCGTCTTTCCCCAGATCGGCCGGACTCCATCCCATGGCCGCATCCTGTGTCCAGCCGAAGACGTGCCCGCTGGGGGCGTTGGTCAGGAAATCGGTTTCAAGCGGCAGACGCCCCGCAGGTCCGGAGGCGTGCGTCTGAACATCGAAGAGATCGTCAATTATGTTATCCATGGTTGACATAGATTGTTTTCGTCCGGGTATAAAAATCCATTGCGGCCTGTCCCTGTTCTTTGAAGGTGTTGGCGCTGGATTGCTTGAAGCCGCCGAAGGGCGCGTTCAGCGCGAGACCCGTGGTAGGTTCGTTGATCTTGACTATGCCCGCATCGACTTGATTAGCGAATGCAAAAGCTTCTTTTAAATTGTTGGTGACTACACCTGCAGACAAACCGAAACTGATGGCATTGGCTTTTTCGATGGCATCGTTGATTCCCTGCGCGCGGATGATGCCGATGACAGGACCAAAGATTTCCTCCCGCGCGATACGCATGGTCGGTTCGACGTGATCGAAGATGGTGGCCTGGGCGAAGTATCCCTTTTGTCCATCCACTTCGCCGCCGAGGAGCAATTGCGCGCCTTCTTTTTGACCGAGAGTTATGTAGCTTTGCGTGGTTTCCAATTGATCCTGGTTGACGAGCGGTCCCATCTGTACTTCATTTTCAAGACCATTACCTACAACCAGGTTTTTCGTTGCGTTGGCTAATGCCGAGACAAAAGCGTCTGCGATCTCTTCCTCCACGATCACACGGCTGGTCGCGGTGCAAGCCTGACCGGTGAGTCCAAACCCGCCGCGCAGAGCCAGGTCAACGGCGAGATGGAGGTCCGCATCTTTCAGGATGACGAGGGCGTTTTTGCCGCCCATTTCCAATTGAACACGTGCCATGTTCTTGATGGCATTTTGATATATCTTTGTCCCTGTATTGTACGAACCTGTGAAGCTGATCCCATTTACATGAGGGTTACTTGACAGCTCTGAGCCGATCAACGCACCATCGCCTGTGAGGAAGTTGATGACGCCAGAGGGAAGTCCTGCTTCCACAAGAGCCTCGACCAACATCAAGGCTGTGAGCGGTGCCTCTCCTGCGGGCTTGAAAACAACTGTATTGCCGTAGATGAGCGCCGGCGCGATCTTCCATGCGGGTATGGCAATGGGAAAATTCCATGGAGTGATGATGCTCACTACACCGAGAGGCTCGCGGCGCGTGTACAGCAATTCATCATTGACGGAACTGGGCAGGACTTGTCCACTGTAGCGCCAGCCTTCACCCGCATAGTATTTAAAAATGTCGCGGGCGCGGGTCACTTCTCCTTTTGCTTCGGCGAGAGTTTTGCCTTCCTCGCGTGTGAGAACTGTTGCAATTTCATCGAGTTGGGATGTAAGGATCTGGCTGGCTTTGTCGAGAATTGCGCCTCGAGCCGGGGCGGGAGTCCTTGACCATGCTGGGAATGCCGAACGTGCAGCATGGATCGCACTCTTGGTGTCATCCAATGTTGCCAGTGGAAAAAGACCGATAATCTCGTTGTAGTCGGCAGGATTACGATCTTCTAATCGGGCAGTACTCAACGTTTTCCAGGCGCCGTCGATCAGGTTGGGGTAGGATTTTATATTTGTTGTCATGCCAGTAAATCTCCTGTTATCATGAACACTAAGATTCTGTTCAAAATCAAAGCGGAATATTTCCAATTGTATTACGATACCATTAAATCCTCTTTCGAGACGGGAGTCCATCCGAATCTATTTAAAAGACTACCTCGACCAAATCGATGAGAAACGCCAGACGAAAATCAACATAACATATCAGGAATTGCCGACCGACAGGTACTGCGATTGCGA
>DASTJG010000502.1:0-8082 GCA_035716785.1 Anaerolineales bacterium | reverse complement strand
TGTGGATGCAGACCGCGCTGCGGCGATGGTTGCCTCCGCGTTGAAAGCCGATACGCTGATCCTGCTCACGGCTGTCCCTGGACTGATGAAAAACTTCCCGGATGAATCCACGCTCATCCGGCAGCTGCCGCAGAGCCAGCTTGCGGCGGCGAGTGAGGCGGCGCAGGGCCGCATGAAGAAGAAAGTATTAGGCGCGGAGGAAGCGCTCAAAGGCGGTGTGCACCGCGTGATCATTGCCGATGGCAGAATCGAGAAACCGATCTCAGCCGCATTAGCGGGGAGGGGCACAGTGATCGAATGACAAAGGAAGGTCTATATGCGTAAACGTAAAGAGGAGCACCAACAGATTGGACTGCCGCCCCGGCAGGGTTTGTATGACCCGCAGTTCGAGCACGATGCCTGTGGTGTAGGCATGGTGGTCAACATCAACGGGAAAAAGTCACACCGTATCCTTGAACAAGGATTGGAGGTTCTGACGAATCTGACCCATCGCGGGGCGCGCGGCGTCGAGCCGAACACCGGCGATGGGGCCGGTATCATGATCCAGGTCCCGCATGCCTTTTTGAAGAGAAAGGCAGACCGCCATGGGTTCGACCTGCCGGAGCCGGGCAGATATGCCGTCGGTATGATCTTTTTACCGCCGGACCCCAGTCAGCGGCGCGCCATCGAAATGCATTTTGAAGCAATTATTGCATCGGAAGGTCAACGTGTGCTTGGCTGGCGCACGGTCAAAACGAACAACAGCGCGTTGGGGGAAACCGCCAAACGCGCGGAACCAAAAATGCGAATGGTCTTCATTGCCCGCAACCATAGGATCGCGACCGACATGGATTTCGAGCGCAGGTTATATCTCATTCGCAAGCGCGCCGAAAACGCAATTCGCTATGGCGGCGTGTTCGAAGGTGGAAAATATTTCTATATCGCAAGCCTCTCGTATAAGACGCTTGTTTACAAAGGCATGCTGGTTTCGGACCAACTGGCGGGATATTTCCCTGACCTTTCCGAGCCGGACATGGAAAGCGCGCTGATGATCGTGCATTCGCGCTTTAGCACGAACACGTTCCCCAGCTGGGAGCGTGCTCACCCTTATCGGTATGTCTCCCATAACGGCGAGATCAACACCCTGCGCGGCAATATCAACTGGCTGAACGCCCAGGAAAATCTCCTGGAATCATCCGTGTTTGGTGCAGAGCTCAAGAAGGCCCTGCCGATCGTGCAGCCCGACGGTAGCGACACTGCCATGTTCGATAACTGCGTCGAACTCCTGACCCTGGCAGGGCGTTCCCTGCCGCATGCCATGATGATGATGATCCCCGAGCCGTGGTCCAAGCACGAGAGCATGCCCGATGACCGGCGCGCGTTCTACGAATATCACGCCAACCTGGTGGAACCCTGGGACGGTCCCGCCGCGATGTGCTTCAGTGACGGGATCATGATCGGCGCCTCGCTCGACCGCAATGGACTTCGCCCGGCGCGTTATTACATCACCAAAGACGAACAGATCATTCTGGCGTCTGAAGTCGGCGTTATCGAAATCCCTCCCGAAAACGTTGTTCACAAAGGACGCCTCAAACCGGGGCGTATGCTTCTGGTGGACACCAACGAGGGTCGCATCATCAGCGACGATGAGATCAAACAGAAGCTGGCCTCGGAACATCCGTATCGCGACTGGCTGAATAAATATCAGATCAAGCTGGAGGAGCTGCCCAAAGCGGACGGCGTGCCGGTTCCGCAGACCAATTACGCGACAGTGCTTCAGCGCCAGCAGGCCTTTGGCTACACTGACGAGGAACTGAGTATGATCCTGATGCCGATGGCCCAGAACGCGGTGGAGCCCGTCGGGTCGATGGGGAATGATGCGGCCCTGGCAGTTCTTTCCGACAAGCCCAAGCTGCTCTACGACTACTTCAAGCAGCTCTTTGCCCAGGTGACGAATCCACCCATCGACGCGCTGCGCGAGGAACTCGTGATCTCCACCGAGGTCATGGTGGGCGCCGAGAGCAACATCCTCGAGCCGTCGCCGCAGAGCTGCCATCAAATCCGGCTGGATTACCCGCTGCTGACCAACAAGGACCTCGCCAGGATCCGCCATGACAAGGTCCCCGGTTTTGCCGTCATGACGATACCGACCCTGTTCCCACGTGGTTCGGGCGGACCCGGATTGGAGCAGGCACTGGAGGAAGTGTTCAAGAAAGCGGATGCCGCCATTGCACGCGGGTTCAACCTGATCATTCTCTCCGACCGGGGGATCGACCATGATAACGCGCCCATTCCCGCGCTTCTGGCGGTGTCAGGTCTGCACCACCACCTGATCCGCTGTGGCACGCGCACCCAGGTCGGTCTGCTTTTGGAGAGTGGTGAGCCGCGCGAGATCCACCATTTCGCAGCACTTATTGGCTATGGTGTGACCGCGATCAATCCGTATCTGGTCTACGAGACGATCGACGACCTGATCGCCCGCAACGCGCTCAGGAATATCGAGTACAAGGCAGCCGTAATGAATTTCCTCAAAGCTGCCACGAAAGGGATCGTCAAGACTCTCTCGAAGATGGGCATCTCGTCCATTCAAAGTTATTGCGGCGCGCAGATCTTCGAAGCGCTTGGCATTCATCAGAGCGTGATCGACAAATACTTCACCTGGACGTCCTCGCGCATCGGCGGCATCGACCTGGCCATCATCGCCCAGGAAGCGGAAATGCGTCATCGGCAGGGCTATCCCGATCGCACGGTGTCGACACGGCATTTGCAGACCGGCGGCGAATATCAATGGCGCCAGGAGGGTGAATATCATCTTTTCAATCCCGAAACCATCCACAAACTGCAAAAGGCGGTCCGCACCGGCAACTATGCCACGTTCAAGGAATATTCGGCATTGATCAATCACGAGAATGCGCAGAAGGGAACCCTGCGCAGCCTGTTCGAGTTCAAGAACGCGGCGCAGCCCATTCCGCTCGAGGAAGTGGAACCTGCCGAATCCATCATGCGCCGATTCAAGACCGGTGCGATGAGTTATGGCTCGATCAGCAAGGAAGCTCACGAAGCGCTTGCCGTTGCCATGAACCGCATTGGAGGCAGGAGCAACAGCGGCGAAGGCGGCGAAGACCCTGAACGCTACAAACGCCTGCCCAATGGCGACTCGAAAAGGAGCGCCATCAAGCAGGTGGCTTCGGCACGTTTTGGTGTGACGAGCGAATACCTGGTCAATGCTACAGATTTGCAGATCAAGATCGCACAGGGAGCCAAGCCCGGTGAAGGCGGACAATTGCCTGGGCGCAAGGTGTATCCCTGGATTGCCAAAGTGCGCTACTCCACACCAGGCGTGGGACTGATCTCGCCGCCGCCGCATCATGACATCTATTCGATCGAGGATCTGGCCCAGTTGATCCACGACTTGAAGAATGCCAACCACGAAGCGCGGATTAACGTGAAACTGGTATCGGAGGTTGGCGTCGGCACCGTTGCAGCAGGCGTGGCAAAGGCACACGCCGATGTTGTGCTGATCAGCGGTTACGATGGTGGTACAGGTGCCTCGCCCCTCAGCAGCGTCCGGCATGCCGGTTTGCCCTGGGAACTTGGATTGGCGGAAACGCATCAGACCCTGTTGATCAATAATCTGCGCGACCGCATTGTGATCGAAACCGACGGACAACTGCGGACCGGTCGCGATGTTGTGGTTGCCGCGCTGTTAGGCGCGGAAGAGTTTGGCTTTGCTACTGCACCTCTGGTTGCGCTGGGCTGTGTGATGATGCGCGTTTGTCATCTCGATACCTGCCCGACCGGCGTGGCGACGCAAAACCCCGAACTGCGCAAGAACTTCACCGGTGACCCGCAGCATGTTGTCAACTTCATGCGTTTCCTCGCCGATGAAATGCGTGAGCTGATGGCGCAGCTTGGCTTCCGCACCGTGGAAGAAATGGTTGGACGTTCAGACCGTCTTTTCATGAACGAGGCGACTCAGCATTGGAAGGCACAGAACCTCGATTTTTCGAATCTTTTCTACCAGCCCGATGTGGACGAGGATACTGCCCAAACCTGTCGAGTTGCGCAGGATCATGGACTGGAAAATACACTCGATGTTCAGGTGCTGCTCGATCTCTGCACGCCCGCACTCGAACGCGGAGAACCGGTCCGCGCCGAGCTGCCGATCCGCAACATCCACCGGACCGTCGGCGTCCGCCTGGGCAGCGAAGTGACGCGCTGCTATGGCGCGGATGGCCTGCCGGACGATACAATCCGCCTGACCTTCAAAGGCTCTGCGGGTCAAAGCTTTGGAGCATTCATTCCCAAAGGATTGAGTCTCATCCTCGAAGGCGACTCCAACGATTACATCGGTAAAGGCTTGTCCGGTGGAAAGATTGTCGTTTATCCGCCCGCCGGTTCCACATTCGTCGCGGAGGATAACATCATCATCGGCAACGTAGCCTTTTACGGCGCGACGGGCGGTGAAGCCTACATCCGCGGCCGGGCAGGCGAGCGCTTCTGTGTCCGCAACAGCGGTATGGAAGCCGTGGTGGAAGGAGTCGGCGATCACGGCTGTGAGTACATGACCGGTGGGCGCGTGATCGTGTTGGGCTACACCGGACGAAACTTTGCCGCGGGCATGTCTGGCGGGGTTGCATACATCTTCGACGAAAAAGGCGAGATGCCTGCGAATTGCAACACGGACATGGTCAGCCTGCAGGCGTTGACTGAGCCTGACGAAATCGATTATGTCAAAACAAAATTGCAGTGCCATCTGAACGCCACCCAGAGCAACTACGCACAGCGCATCCTTGCAAATTGGGAGGAAAGCCTGCCGAAGTTTGTGCGTGTCATGCCCAACGATTATGAGCGTATGCTCAGGTTGTTCAAGGAAGTTGAGTCCGCGGGGCTCAGCGGCGAAGAAGCGTTGATGGAAGCATTTGAATTGAACAAGAGCGATGTACACCGCGTCAGCGGGAACTAAGGCTCAAACGCCGAAGGTGAATGAGTAGTAAATGTTACGGAATTAGCCACAGAGATCACAGAGTTCGTCGAGGAAGATGTTCGAAGTCTCTGTGGCGATGAGGAGAAGCATCATGGCAAAACCAACAGGATTTATGGAATACGAGCGCGAGCTGCCCGCAGACCGCGCGCCACAGGAACGTATCAACGACTGGCAGGAATTTCACCTGCAGTTTCCAGACGACAAGTTAGTGGTCCAGGCGGCCCGCTGCATGGACTGCGGTATCCCGTTTTGTCATACCGGCAAGATTCTCAATGGTATGGCTTCGGGATGTCCGATCAACAATCTGATCCCCGAGTGGAACGATCTGGTCTACAAAGGACTATGGCGCGAGGCACTCGACCGGCTGCTCAAGACCAACAACTTCCCGGAATTTACCGGGAGGGTCTGTCCGGCTCCGTGTGAAGCCTCGTGTACGCTGGGAATCAACGATCCGCCGGTCACGATCAAGAACATCGAGAAGACCATCATCGAAAGAGGTTTTGCCGAAGGCTGGATCGTCCCCACGCCGCCCGCTGTGCGCACCGGGAAGAAAGTGGCGGTCGTGGGTTCGGGTCCTGCCGGGTTAGCCTGCGCCGATCAGCTCAACAAAGCCGGGCATTGGGTGACCGTTTTTGAGCGCGCCGACCGCATCGGCGGATTGCTGATCTACGGCATCCCAAACATGAAGCTTGACAAAGAGGTCATCCAGCGCCGCGTCGATTTGATGGCTGCGGAAGGAATTACGTTCGTAACCAACACTGAGGTTGGCAGAAATTATCCCGCCGAGAAACTGCGGAGCGAGTTCGACGCGGTGGTCTTGTGCGGCGGCGCGACCAAGCCGCGTGACCTGCCGGTGGAGGGACGTGGGTTGAAGGGCGTTTACTTCGCGATGGAGTTCCTGCATGGCAATACGCAGAATCTTCTCAGCCAGCAGAATCATCATACCTATGACAATGGCTTCGGCTATCCGTTCATCTCCGCTGAAGGCAAGGATGTGATCGTCATTGGCGGCGGTGATACCGGCACCGATTGTGTAGGCACCTCTTTGCGACACAAATGCCGCAGCCTGATCCAGCTCGAAATCCTCAATCGTCCTCCGGATAAACGCCAGGCTGACAATCCCTGGCCCGAATGGCCGAAGGTCTACACCGTCGATTACGGACAGGAAGAGGCGCATGCCCTGTATGGCAATGACCCGCGTATTTATTCTGTGACTGCGAAACGCTTCATTGGCGATGAAAAAGGAAATGTGCAGGAAGTGGAGATCGTGCAGGTGGAGTGGGTGAAGGATGAGAACGGTCGTTTCCTGCCGCGTGAGATTCCCGGCACGGAACAGATCCGCCCCGCACAACTGGTGCTGTTGGCGATGGGTTTCCTTGGACCCGAAGATACGATCTTCGGATCGTTGAACATCGAGCGCGATGCACGCAGCAATGTCAAAGCCGAATACGGCAAGTTCGCGACCAGCCTTCCCGGCGTCTTTTCGGCTGGCGATATGCGCCGCGGACAAAGCCTGGTGGTTTGGGCGATCAACGAAGGCCGCGGTGCAGCGCGCGAATGCGACCGTTATCTGATGGGTGAAACCGTTTTGCCGTAGTAAAGACATGTCCAAACCACAGGAACTTTTTGTCATCTCCATCACAACGCGTGACCGGGTAGGCATCATCTACGAAGTGACGAAAGCGATCAGCGAGTTGGGCGGGAATATTGCCGATATCCGACAGAGTATCCTGTGCGGATATTTCACCATGATCCTGCTCGCCTCCTTTCCAGCGGATACTACCCAGCGTTCGATCGAGAGGAAACTTGCCGAAGCGGATTCAAACAGCGAGTCCGCGATCGAGGCGCTGGTGAGGAAAGCCGACGATGGCGTGCTGGCTTCCAGCACACCCACGCCTGAGACTGCCTATGTACTCACTGCCACCGGGTATGACCGCATCGGCTTCGTGGCAACGATCACGTCCTTTTGCGCGCAGAACGACATCAACATCATTGACCTTTCGACCACGATCTCCGATGATGCATACGTGATGATCCTGGTCATTGACTTGAATCACATTGAATCGATTAGTGATATGCGCCGCGAACTGCAAACGTTTTCGCAGGAGAACGGCATCCAGGCTGTGTTGCAGCACTACGATATTTTCAGAGCGGTCAACGAGATCAACCTGCCAGTACGCTAACCGGCATCAGGAATAGTCCATGATTCGAACGGAAGAAATTCTCAACACAGTCGACATGATCCAGAAGGAAAAACTGGATGTGCGTGCGGTGACGATGGGCATCAGCTTGCTTGACTGCCATCGCTCCACGGTGGAAAGAACCTGTCAGGCGATCCGGGAAAAGATCAAACGTCATGCGGAACGTCTGGTGGAAACCTGTGAGGCTGTCAGTGCGGAATACTCCATCCCCGTGGTGAATAAGCGCATCGCGGTCTCGCCCATTGCCAATGTCGGCGCGGGGTTTGATGCAGCGGGCTTTGTGGAAATTGCAAAGGTGCTCGATGAAGCGGCCACGGAAGTGGGTGTGGATTTCCTGGGCGGATTCTCCGCTGACGTCTCCGGCGGCACCTCGAGCGGCGACTGCGAATTGATCGCTGCCATCCCTGAGGCATTGACGTGCACGCAGAAGGTCTGTGCCTCCATCAATGTCGGCACGACTCGCTCCGGCATCAACATGGACGCGGTGGTGATGCTCGGACAGACGGTCAAGGATCTGGCAGAACGAAGCAGCCTGCAGGGCGGGTTTGCCGCGGCGAAGTTCGTCATCTTCACCAACCAGCCCGGCGACAATCCATTTATGGCCGGAGCCGTGCATGGACTCGGCCAGCCGGAAGTGGTCATCAATGTGGGCGTGAGCGGACCGGGTGTCATTGCCCGCGCCTTGGAACGAAGGATCGCGCAAGACGGCGCGCAAAATTTAGGCTTGCATGACCTTGCCGAGGAGATCAAACGCACGGCTTTCCGTGTGACGCGTTGCGGTGAATTGATTGGACGGCGTGTGGCGAAGGCGCTGGGCGTTCCATTTGGAGTGGTGGACCTGTCGCTTGCGCCAACGCCGAATGTCGGTGACAGCGTTGGTGAGATCATTCAGATTTTGGGCGTGGATGCAGTCGG
>DASTJG010000501.1:0-2569 GCA_035716785.1 Anaerolineales bacterium | reverse complement strand
CGTACTGGTATTCGTGGACATCTGCAATTCCACTTGATCCGCCCACAAACCTCTAGTTTTGTCGTAAATGAGGATGCCATCTTTCCCGGATATATACTCCACTCCATTGACTTTCAGTCCATGGAGATCAGAATCGAAAATCAGATGTTTTGAACCTCGTTCAATATCAAATTGCATACTGCATTTTATCAAAAGAGCTCAACTTCCACATAACCCATACAAACCGCTTGACTCGAGCAAAGAGAACTCTATAATGTAAACATCAATAGCAGTGTTTAGGGTTTAAGATTGCTACACTATATTTAGAGGCAAACAAAATGACTGGATCTTCTGCCATCATCGTCGGGGGAGGGCTGGCCGGCATGGTCGTTGCCCGTGAGCTGGCACTTCGCAACTGGCATGTGACTCTTATCGAGCGTACTCAACGACTGGGAGGCAAGGCCGGCTCCGATCTCAGGAACGGACGGCTGGTGGAGCACGGTTATCACGTCTTCCCACAGTGGTACCCCAATGTCCGGACCATCCTTGAGCGCATTGGCGTGCAGCTCATCGACTTCGATCGCTACCACTTCCTCCTGCCCGGCGGGTACCCGCGAAAAGTCACAGTGCTTGGACCCTCGGGCCTTTCCGCGATGTGGCACTACATTGTTAACGGTCTCCTGCCGTGGTACCACAACCTTCTCTATATTTACTCCGTGCTGGATATGATCAGCCGGCCGCTCTCCGAGAAGAGGTTCCTGGACCGCGTCAGCCAGATCGGACTGATACGCGGGAAGTGGTACACGAGCGAGTCGGTGGCAGAGATGGGGCAGGAGAACGTTCTCAAGGCATCTGCCATTCCGGTGTATGACCTCAGCGCGATGACCGCCAAACGGATCGCCAGCTACTGGGTGCGGCAGGCCAGTCCGTTCCTGTCGATCCTGCCGGGAGATCTGCAAACAGTTTTCATCGAGCCACAGGTGCGTGAGCTCGAAGCGCTGGGAGTCGAGATCTGGTATGACTGTGAAGTACGTGATGTAATAATGCAGGAAGACATTGTCGCGGCTGTCACTCTGCGCGACGGGACCGAGTTATCTGCTGATGTGTATGCCCTGTGCACCCCCTTTGAGGTCACGCGGACCTGGCTGCATGATCGCCTTTACGAAGCCGATCCCGAACTCGGCAACATGCATTTTCTCGAAGCACAGCCCATGGCCGCCTTACACCTTCGTCTGCGGGAGGAGTTGCCCGATTTGCCCCGGGAACACGTATTCCTGCACGGAAGCCACTACGCGCTATCGTTCATTGATGTTGCTCCCCACTGGAAGGGGTTGGGGGGCAAGCACGAACTTTCCTTTATATCGAGTAACTATGGGCCGCTGAATGCGGTCAGCAGGGAGGGCGCGAAAGACCTGCTGCTGAAAGAGATCGGTGAATACCTTCCCATTACGCCGGCCGATATCGAAGATTGGGAACTGAATCCCAACACAGACGTGCCTCTCTTTATCAATACCATTGGGGCCTGGTCAAACCGGCCGCGACCCAAAACGAAGATCAAGAACCTCTACCTGGCCGGAGACTATGTAAAGAATGCCATCGATCTGGCGTGCATGGAGGGTACTGTCTCCGCCGCGTTGGAAGCTGCGACTCAGATCCTGCGCGACCACGGAGAAACCGGATCGCTTCCGGTCGTTCAGGTCCCGCCGGAGTGGCCGCGCGCGCTGCTGGTGTTCGCCCGGATCCTGATGATCCCCATCGTTGCAGTGGCACGCGTCATCGCCTGGCTCGAAGAAAAATTCTCACCCCATCGGCCGTATGCTTCGGAGGTCCGCCGTCAGGCAACCCCGAGGCTGCAGATGGACTCACGCCCGCCGCGCAGGCGGTAGTGTGTTTTTGCGTTCGATTAATGCGTCGCCCCCTGAACAATCTGGCCACTAGTCAGTGTCCTCATTCCCGCCCCAGCGATGATAATGCTTATTCTCGATTCCCATCCGGAGAAGAATTCGCCCGGCAAGACCATCCACCAGTTGGTTCACGGTTTGTGCCCTCCCATAGAAAGCGGGAACCGGAGGAAAGATCACGGCGCCTGCGCGGGCTGCCTGCTGCATCAACTCCAAATGCCCGAGATGCAAGGGAGTCTCACGTACTGCCAGGATCAACTTGCGTCCTTCCTTCAAACATACATCCGCCGCGCGAACGACCAGATCCTCGGCGTAGGAATTGGCGATCCCCGAAAGGGTCTTGATCGAACAGGGAACGACCAGCATGCCATCCGTCACGAACGACCCCGAGGCGATGCGCGCGCCGATATCCTGCGGCTCATAGCAGACGGACGCCAGCGCTTTCACATCTGCGACGGCCCAATCCGTTTCGCTGGTGATGGTCTGCTCGGCCGCGCGGCTGACGATCAGATGCGTTTCGACTCCAGCTTCTTTCAGCAGCTCGAGGATGCGGATGCCCAGGATCGCTCCGCTGGCACCGGTAATTGCAAGAATAATTCTTTTCATGAAATTCCCACCACGCCGCTTTCGCCATCCACGCTGACCTGCATGCCGGTCTTGATCTTCTCGATCGGGATGTGATCCACGCA
>DASTJG010000500.1:0-2127 GCA_035716785.1 Anaerolineales bacterium | reverse complement strand
CAGGATTTGATGGGCTCGAAATCCTTCTCTGTCAGGCACCTGCAAGTGAGTAAGGGATGCTGATCAAAGATTCGTTTGTGATCAACGCGCCCCAGGAAAGGGTTTGGGATTTTCTGTTTGATATTCCGAAGCTCAGCCAGTGTATTCCGGGCATCGAGTCCGTCGAAGTGGTGGATGAAAAAACGTATCGCGGAAAACTGGTTGTACGCGTTGGACCCATTCGATCGGCCTTTAGTGGCATGGTCACATTGACGGAGGTGAACGCCCCGGATCGGATCGCAGGGACGGTGGAAGGCGATGACAAATCCAGTGCTTCATCGGTCAGGGCATCGTTTACGGGAACATTGAAAGCGACAGCTGGCGGTACAGAAGCCGCGTTTGAAGTGGATGCAAATCTACGCGGCAGGTTGGCCCAGTTCGGCGGGCCTGTCATCGCAGCGACCGCGAAAAAACTGACGGCTGAATTTGCAAAGTGCTTGAAGGAGAGGCTTGAAACCTGAATGTCATTGCGAGGAGACGCTGGTCGAGTAAGCCGAACGTATTTTTCGGCTGTATCGAGACCAGGCCGACGAAGCAATCTCCAGTGACAGAGACGAGATTGCTTCGGGCTGGGTTTCGACGCAAAGCGTCTCAACCCGCAGCCCTCGCAATGACGGAATCATCTATTTATGAGACCAATCAAATTTCTTGAACCTGCAGATTTCTCTGAGGCCATCTCACTGCTCGATCAATATGCCGACGAGGCGAAGATCATCGCTGGTGGCACATCGGTTGTGCTGATGCTGCAGCAAAGACTGATCGCGCCGTCTGTGCTCATCAGCCTGGGACGCGTTTCGGGACATGACTATCTTCGTCTGGAAGAGGATGGCTTGCACATCGGCGCGCTGGCGAAAATACGCGATATCGAGCGCTCGGAAATTGTCCAAAAGTTTTCGCCCGCGCTGGCGCATACATTTCATGTCGTTGCAAATGTCCGTGTGCGAAATCAGGCAACTATCGGCGGGAATCTATCGGCGGCCGATTATGCCGCGGACCCTCCAGCGATGTTAACCGCCCTGGATGCGCGCGTGCAGGTGCAGGGTCCGGAGGGGACGCGTGAAATTCCTCTCAGCGAATTCGTTCTTGGGTTTTATACAACTGCCCTCGAGCCAAACGAAATCCTCACAGAGGTAATCATCCCTTCTTTGCCGGCCTCTGCGCGCGCCTCGTATCATAAATACACATCCATTTCTGCGGAGGGACGTCCATGTGTGGCAGTGGGCGCGGTGGCCGATTTCGACGCAGATGGAACATGTGCCAATCTGCGGGTCGCCGTCGGCGCGGCAACGGAAACTCCGCAGCGAGTCAGTGATGCAGAAGCAATGGCTCATGGTCAGGCGTTGACCGATGAGGTGATCGCGTCGATTGCTGACGAATATGCCAGGACGCTCGATCCGTTAACAGATGTCCGTGGTTCGGCCTGGTACCGCAAGGAGATGATCCGTGTGTTCGTCAAGCGTGCGCTGCAGGAGGTGAGAGATGGCCATCGGTGAATCGGTCCCGATGCTTGATTCGGTCGCGCGGGTCACTGGTGCCGTGGAGTATATGGTCAACCTGCGTCTGCCAAATATGCTGGTGGGCAAAATCGTGCGTAGTCAGTCCCCTCATGCGAAACTGTTGAGAGTCGATACAGCCAATGCCTTGAGCGTTCCTGGTGTGGTTGCCATCCTGACCGGCGGGGATCTTGGACCGAACGCGTTCTACGGTGCGATGATGCAAGACCAGGGTGTGGTTGCCGTGGACCGAGTCCGCTTTGTCGGTGAACCGGTGGCTGCCATCGCGGCAGAAAGTCTGGATGCCGCGGAAGAAGCGGCGCTCTTGCTGGAAATCGAATATGAGGAACTCCCTGCCGTGTTCGATGCACAGGAAGCGATACAATCGGGCGCGCCAACCCTGCATGAGAAGTTCGACAGTAATATTTTCAAACATGCGAAATTACGGCATGGTGATCTGGAGGCTGCCTTCGCCGAAGCTGACGAAATCTTTGAAGATACATTTACCAGTCCGGTGGCTCAACAGGCCTCCCTGGAGCCGCATGCAGCCGCCGCGCAGTGGGATGGTGAGCGGCTAACGGTATGGACTGCCTCG
>DASTJG010000499.1:0-20505 GCA_035716785.1 Anaerolineales bacterium | reverse complement strand
TGCCAGCAGGGAAAAGAAGCGCAGGGCATATTCAGAATCGCCGAGGAGCAGGTTGAATATTTTTACAGAAAACACATAGCCGATCGGAGAACTTTGCCCATACTCCATGGGCTGTTGAAGAAGTCCCCCAAAATTACGGTGGACAATGTTCAATGCCAGCATCGCTTCGTCCACCCAGAGCGAGCGACCGGTCAGAAACTGGCGTACGCGCAACAGGATGCCGAATAGGGTTAGGGCGACAATTGTAAGGCTTTGCCATGCTGGAAACTTTTTCGACCGGTCGGCTGCGATAGATAGATTCATTCTGATGTGAATATCCCCAAACCAATGCCTCAGCCCAGACTTCCCTGGCGCACTGCCTGTAATCGCCGCTCGACAACCGGGAGGGAAGCAGGAATAAATGCCATGGCCAATAATACGAGAAACAGTCGAGTCTCTGCCCAGTCACTGGTAAAGGCATGGACAAAGATCCAGACCGGTACAAGAAACAGGAAACAAATATGGACAAAGGAATTCCAATGCTTAAGATTGATCAGTGCTATCAACGGCAGAAAACCCAATGTTTGAAAGAACAGAATTGGCATTTCGGAGACAGTCAAATTATAACGAAAAAGGCCCCAGCCCGGTAAAAGTTCGTCGCCGAACAGGTACATAGGCGTATCGGGATAATACAGGTACAAGCCCATATAGATTACCAGCCCGACCAAAAGGGCCGCTGCCCCATATATCAAAGCCTTGTTTCGAGTCTCGGGCTTCCCAAGCCATCCCCAGGCAATCAGCAGCACGGGGATCATAAGGGAAGTTTCTCGATTAAGAGCTGCCACAACCATCAAAATCGGCAGCCATGCATATCTTCCATCAAGGATCAGGATGCCCGCAAGGAGGTAAAACATCAGATCAAAGTAAGTGTTGTAGGAAAGGTCGCTTTGATAGAAGGCATGCAGCATTCCACCGGACAGAAGAAACATACCATAAATGGATACCGTTTTTGTTATACCCAGCCTGACAAAATACATATAAGCCAGTGACAGCAAAATAAGATTTTGCAATACACGCAGGCCCCACAAGGATACCCAGATGGAGTTATTCAGTTTCAAAAAGCTCGCTGCCTGGAAAAAGGACTCCAGTATCCATTCGGAGAAGACACGATATTGCCAGGGACTTGGAGCAGTCCCATTGAGGACCGCGAAATGGCGGAAAAGCTGCACGGTTTGAATTGCATTCTGCAGGGATCGGTGAAACTCCTTTCCCAGCATTTCAAATTGCAAATTAACCTGTATCACAGCAAGCGTCAGAATTAGAGCAGGCAGCGCAATCCGACGTACCAGAGGGAAACCATCCATCAGGATAAAAATGAAAAAGAGGGGTATCCACGCAAGCGCATAGACCAACCCGGTATACCAGGATGGCGGTATGAAGTTCTTATTTCGTACGTATGGGCTCTGGTCCGTTGCAGTCCGACGAATTTCCCCATCCCAATCGGTTGTAATTGTCCATTCCTTCGAAGGAATGGGGATTGCAACAGAGGCTCGTTTTCCCACACTTCCCTTCCAGACGATTTGGCCGGTACTTCCAGGCTGCAAAATAAAGTCATCGCCATACGCTATCCACGGCCCAGAAATCTGAAAAGCCCTATAACCCAGCTTCTCGACACCGGAATTCAGGTAAAGCTTTCGGAACTGGGACCAGGCTACAGGATCAGTACCTGCTTTCACATTGATCACCAACACGCTCTCACGTCGGAAGAAGGGTAATTGGGGATAGGGCGGTAGAAAAAAGTAGGATGGCAATGCCATAAAAAAAAGGAGCCCTATCAGCACAAAGGACCGTCTGTTGATGAAGTAGTCATTCTTCAAACCAAAGGGATGCTGCTTTAGAAGAAAATAAGTGATCAATGTCACCGCACCAGCAATCAAGATCCCAAGTAAAAGATAAAGCCGGCTGAAAACAGGTGTCTGGAGAAAAAGGCTGTAAGCAAAGAAGCCCGCACTTAAGCCGACCAGCAGGGATACAGTCAGATGTTGCCATGCACGAAATGGAATATTGTTTTTCAGCTGTTGAAAAGATGTCATGATGAATTACCCCTACCGGTGAATGTTTCTATAAATAAAAAATCTCGCAGAAAAACAACGTCAGCCAGTCCTGGGATCATGGTAGGGACTCATTGAACTACAATTTGGTATAGGCGTCAAGCGAGCAGATTCGCTCAGGATAAGCGGTCTCCACAGAGCCTTCAAGATTGAAACGAAACCTGCAAACTTAACGTTTACGATGGTTGTGGAATCCATTCTTCGGGCGTAAAATACACACGCCGTTACCGCTTGTCTCATCAATAACCAAACTTTTGAATGAATTTACAAGCTAAAATTCAGCTTTCAAGTTTGGGTAATTATGCGGCACCCTGTAAGCACGGCAAGGATAAAGGATGTTTCTTACGACTGAGAACGATTTAGATTCTTCAGAGAGTCAACCGCCCAGTACCAGGCGCCCCGCTGCGCGGAACCTTCGGCTTGGCGCAATACGCGTTGCAAGATCATATCCATGACATCACGAAGGAGGTGAGTACGTCTCCTGCGTGATGATTTCACGTTAGGAGGCAGCGATGCTCACCATCTATAAGACCACCGAGCAGGGACTCGAGCAGCTCGAATCCATCGCGAACGGGGCATGGGTCAAAGCCATTGACCCGACCCCGGAAGAAGTGCAAAAGCTTGTTGATTGGGGGATCGACTCCGATTACATTAATTATTCACTCGATCTTGACGAAATGCCGCGCATGGAACGGGATGAGGATTACACCTTCATCCTGATTCGCATTCCCCACAGCCAGCCCAACAGTGATATTCCCTACACTACCATTCCGCTCGGCATTATGATCAAGGGAAACATTATCGTCACCATTTGCCGTTATGAGAAGGATATGTTCAAGGTTCTGGCAAATGGCAAGTATCGTTTACTCAAAACAGGCAAACGCTACCGCTTTGCGCTGTACATCTTCCTCGAAACAGCCACACGTTACCTGGCACATTTGCGTGAGATCAACCGCCTCACCGAAGCGATCGAAGACCAGTTGCAAAAATCCACCCGCAACCGCGAGGTATTGGAGTTGCTCAAGTATCAAAAGAGTCTGACATACTTTGCTACTGCGCTCCGCTCGAATGAAGTGATGATGGAGCGCGTCCAGCGTACACAAATATTTAACTATTATGAAGAGGATCAAGACCTGTTGGAGGATGTTCTCACTGAAAATCAGCAAGCCATTCAAATGACCAACATTAACACCGAGATCCTCTCCAGCATGATGGATGCATTCGCTTCCATTATTTCCAACAACCTGAACGGCGTGATGAAAGTGCTTGCCGCCCTGACTATCATTCTCAATCTGCCCACGATCGTTGCCGGCTTCTATGGCATGAACGTCAAGCTGCCCGGTGAGGACCATCCGCTGGCATTCCTGACCGTGTTCGGCATTGCGATCGGTCTAACAGCTATCGCGACGTTCATTTTCTACAAACGTGACTGGTTCTAAGCAGTCCGGCGTTTTTACCTATTCCTCAACAGACACATTTCTGGCGTACAATCGGGCTGAGGAAATATCGTAATGCCTAAACGCATTGAGTATCTTGACATTGCCAGAGGGATCGGCATTTTGCTGGTGGTCTTAGGACATAATGACTTTGGAGCCATCTCCCCGTTTTTCCATCGGGTCATTTACTCGTTTCATATCCCATTGTTCTTTTTCCTGTCGGGCTATTTCATCAACACCTCCATATCGTTTTTCGAATATTTCAAGAAGCGCTTTCATTCTATTTTGAAGCCTTATTTGTTCACCATCTTCCTGATCTATTTCGCATCTGTTTCCTTCGAGAAGATGGGCTTTCAAACTGCGCTCGGACGGATCGTCAAATCGCTTTATGGGAGCATCGATTATATCGATTGGGGACAGCTGTGGTTCCTGCCGAATCTGTTTGTAGTAAGTCTGTATGCGTTCATTTTTATTGTCCTCACCAACAAACTTCAAAATCGCTGGATGCGGTGGACGGTTCTCCTCGGGTCACTGGCGATCTCGCTGCAACTTCTCCAGGCTTTTTATCCATTTTCCCTTTCCGTGTTTGGAAAGGAATACGAGTTATTTGGCTTGCCGTTCAGCCTCGATGTTATGCTTTTGAGCGGTTTCTTTTTTATCCTGGGCAATGAAGTGCGGCAGGTTACCTCTGAAAAAACCTTCAGCCCTCTCCTGCTTTTGATCGGTACGGGAATCGGACTGATCGCTTTGAATGCTCTTTTTCTGTATTCTGTTGATATTGCGAAACGGGTCTACGAATCATTTTTCGTGAATACAGCCGAGGCGCTGCTTGGTATTCTGTTTGTCCTGGCCCTGTCGCGTCAGGTCGAACTGCATGCCGGACGGTTTGCATCCCTGTTCAAATATCTGGGCAACATCTCGCTGATCATTCTGCTGTTCCACGTGCCCATCCAGGGATTTTGGGGACAGAAAGTGTTGACACTAACGAACAGTTTCCCACTGTCCATCGTTGTAGGATTCATCATGGGTGTGTTGGGACCCATTCTGATTTATGAAGTTTTCGTGCGGTTCAATCCCGTCGCTTCCTTCTGGTTCGGCAGGAAAGCAGAACCGCCAAGGCAAAAAGAGTTGCCCGTTCAGGAGGAGCAGGTAACTGTTAATCCTCCCAGCACATCCGTTGTGGAAATCAAAGAATAAATGCGCAAACAACTACAGATTTGAAATATTCCTTATCAATTTCAAAGGGAGAGTTTTTATGAATAACGATCAAACGATGAAAGAGATCCTTCAATCCGCCAAGACAATCGCCACAGTTGGGTTATCATCCAACCCTGAAAAGGACAGTTATGAGGTCGCCCAATATTTGAAGAATCAAGGCTATCGCATCATTCCTGTCAACCCGACCGCCAGTGAGATCCTTGGTGAAAAATCCTATCCCGATCTGGAGTCTATTCCAGAGAGGATCGATGTGGTACAGATCTTTCGCAAGCCTGAAGATGTTCCTCCCGTTGTCGACGGTGCGATCAAAGTGGGAGCAAAAGTCGTATGGATGCAGGAAGGGATTACTAACGAAGAGGCAGCGCAGAAAGCGCGCGCAGCAGGTTTACAGGTGGTGATGGATGCCTGCATGCGTGAAACGCATAAAAGGTTGATCGGGGTCCGATAGGGCAACCTCAATTTCGCCGTTTACATCGACATCCAATAGATAGTTATCAAGATCGTGAAATCCGCTGCCATGTGTCCGAGCACAGGGGCGAGCAATCCTCCATCTTCGCGCGTGATCTGCCGCCAGAACCAGCTGGCAAGCACCAGCACGATCAGGCTGTAGATGATCGAAGTCGCCTTTACATTTCTGATCAGGATCATTGCATGAAAGCCTGCGTAAATAAAATCGGAGATGTAAAGGTTTTTTGTGGGACTTCCCAGGTAGCCGCGCCAGAAATATTCCTCCACAAATGGATTGGTCAGTGAAAAGTAGGCAATGAACGTGATCCAGCCGGAGGAATTCAAACCGAGCGCGGCAATGTGCCTGGAGAGTTCACTGACGATCCCAAAGGAGGACCAGAAGAGATACAGAAAAATTCCACCGCTGCCGGAAAGGATGATGCTGAGCAGAACCCAGCGAACGTTATTGCTTTTGAAGAGAGTTTTGAGGGGGAACTGTGATCTTGCAAGCACAAGGGAAAGCAGGATCGCGCCGTGAAACCCCAGCAGTGCAGCCCACGCATTCCTGAACCAAAATATTCCAATGCCAATTGCCAGGTAAGGCAGGACCGGTGTGAGCCACTTCCGGAGGCTGGCATCAGCCATTTCAGAAGATCGGTGTAACGATGATGTTCTTTGCGCCCGCTTCCCGCAGCGCCAGGGCAACCGTATCAGCGACCTCCGATTTGACCAGCGCGATCATGTTGCCGCCGCGTCCACCGCCGCTGAGCTTTGCTCCGAATGCTCCCGCCTGGCGTGCGGCTTCCACAAACTTATCCAGCTCAGGCGAAGAGACGGTCAGCTCCTGCAGCAGGACATGGTTTTGATTCATTAATTCACCGAGCCATTCGTACATACCCACTTCGATTGCACAGCGGGCGGCAAACGAAATTTCCCCAATCTTGTCGAATACAGCCTCCAGCCGCGCGTTATCTTCCAGCCACAAACGTCGTACATCTCCCACCGATTCGTTCGTGGGCGCCGGGATACCAGTATCCGCGATCACAAAGGTGAACGGCTGCCCCACTTTGAACGTCTCGATCGGCTGACCTTTTACGAAATAAACCGGCCGAGTATAGGTAATGACCGTATTGTCGATCCCGGAAGGGGTGCCATGATGAAGCCTTTCGATATCATACGTGAACGCATTGACATCCTCATCCTTCATGGCACGTCTGAGATGAGCGGAGAGCGCGCGGGTCAAGGCAATGGTCACGGCAGCGCCGGAACCCAGCCCGGAAGCCACAGGGATCGTGGAGGATATTTTGATATTGAGATTCGGAAACGGGGAAATGCGTAAGAGGAAGAAAAGGTTATTAATGACAGCAGCGATCGGATGGGTGGAGGGAAGCGTATTCAGCTCGGCACGCAACTTCACAGCCGGAGACTCGATCCAAATCCCCCGGTCAGGAGCATCCGAGACATCCACATCGGCATAGACCTGCATCACAGGGACAGCCAGCGCGGGTCGCCCATACACGACAGCATGTTCACCGAACAGAATGATCTTACCGGGTGCGGAAGCTTTCGTCATGGTTTCCCCTTAGGAGAGATAGAAGACTGCAATCACCGCCAGCCCCCACAGCAAGACGGTGACTTGTAATGGACGATCCTTGAGCGCAACCTCATCGGGTGCACCCGCCGCGTGACCGATCTGGATCAATTGCAGGTAGCGGAAGATGCCATAAACAACAAATGGGATCGTGAGCATCATTGTATGATTCTCCGGAAGATTGGGTGCAGAGAAGGTATAAAGGGAATAGGCCACAATGGTCATCCCTGAAACGATGTTGATGTATTGATCGAGAAGCGGGAGGGTGTATCCATCGAACACTTTGCGATGGGCGCTGGCTCCCTGGGCAAGCAGGCTAAGCTCGGCGCGACGTTTACCCAAAACGATGTAGAGCGAGAACAAAACCGTGATCATATACAGCCACGGAGAAAACCGTTCGACAGGGGAGATCAGGATCACACCTGCCGCCACGCGTAAAACAAAACCGGAGGACAGGATGAGCACATCGAGGATGGATATGTGTTTCAACCAGCGTGAGTAAAGCACATTGTTGGCAAAATATACCGCCAGCACCAGCGCAAACCACGGCGAAAGCAGATAAGCCAGCGGCAGCACGACGATGACCAGCAGTAAAGCCACAGCCAGTGCCACATTCACGGGTAATTGACCGGAGGCAACGGGGCGGTGTTTTTTCTCAGGATGATTGCGGTCGGCCTCGACATCGGCAACGTCATTGAACAAATACACAGCGCTCGAGATCAAACAAAACAGGAAAAACCCCGCGACCGTCCGTAAAAATGGTTCCAGCAGGAACAGTTGTTTGTCAAAGATCAAACCAAAAAAGATGAATCCATTCTTTGTCCACTGGCGCGGCCGCATGGTTCTGACGAGGGCTTTGAACATGTCCCAATTTTACCTTCGATATTTGCAGTTGGGGAATCGGGGACCGTGACTTGGCAGGCAGGACGAATTACAATTCTGTCATGCCCAAAATTCGTTTGGATGTATTGCTCGTCGAGCGTGGATTGGCGGAATCGCGCGCCAAGGCGCAAGCGCTGATCATGGCGGGACAAGTGCGCGTGGCAGATCAGGTCACGCTCAAGCCTGCCACCGCGGTCCCAGCCGATTCGGTTCTGACGGTTGACACCGGTCCGCGCTTTGTCTCGCGCGGCGGCGAAAAGCTGGATGCCGCGCTTGCTACTTTTGCCATCGATGTGACCGGCCTCGTCTGCGCGGATGTCGGCGCCTCGACGGGCGGCTTCAGCGATTGTTTGTTGCAGCACGGCGCAGCGAAAATCTACGCCATCGATGTAGGCAAAGGTATCCTGCACTGGAAGCTTCGCAATGATCCGCGCGTGGTGATGATGGAGGAGACCAACGCGCGCTTTGTCGAGTCGTTACCGGAGCCGGTGTCGCTGGTCACGGTGGATGCATCGTTCATTTCGTTGAAGATTCTGTTGCCGGTGGTAAAGAAGTGGCTCTTCCCTCTTTCTTCTCTCGTCAATGAAGAAAGGAAGAAAGAGGAAAGAGGGAGCATCATTGCCCTCATCAAACCGCAGTTCGAAGCCGGCAAAAAGGATGTCTCACGCGGAGATGGAGTGATTCGCGACCCTGAGATCCACAGACAGGTATTGCTCGATGTGCTGGGGTTCGCACAAAGGGAAGGATTTCAAGTCCGCGGGCTGGTCAAAAGTCCGCTGTTGGGGCCGAAGGGGAATGCTGAATTTCTGGTCTGGCTGGGGGAGCAGGAGACCGAAGTGGATATCAATCTTCTAGTCGAAAATGTTTTAGGCTAAAGCAAGTCCAACATCAGGCAACGCCAGACTCCTGTGTTTCATAAAAAAGTTCATGCGCTGCCACATGCCGGCGCGCTTCAGCAAGGATATCATCGACGCTCATATTCCTGCGGCAATCTTCGGCAGGGTGATAGTGAATATGGATATGCCGTACATTTGGGATCGATTCGTAGATCAGCGACTCAACTCTTGTGGCAATGCAATCACCCTGCATCACCGTCAAAGAGCCATCGATCCCAATCGTCAAATTGACCGCGAGATGAGGTCCAAAGCGATGCGCCTGTAACTCTTCGAGTTGCTGCACGCCATCGACGTTTTTGATCAACGTTGAGATTTGCCGGGCAAGTTCCCTGCTCGGAACGGCATCCATTAATTCAACGGACGACTCACGTAAAATATAAATTCCTGTGCGCAAGATCAGGAGCGCCACAAGTGCACCCGCCAGCGGATCGCCCCATGGCAGCCCAACCCGGCTGAGGAAGATACCCAGCGAAGCCGCGGAAGCAGAAAAGATATCGTTGCGATGATCGTATGCCAGTGCGTTTACAACCGGGTTGCCTGTTTCTTTTCCAAGTTTGCGCACGTAGAAAAACAGGACGATCTTGATAGCAACCGTTGAAAGCGCCACCCACAGCGCGAAGGGATGCGAACCGAGCGTGGTCAGTCCGCCATCGAAGAGATCCCACATCTTATCCACTGCATCCCAGAAGACGGTGATCGCAGTCGCGACCACGAATGCGCCGACCACAAGCGAGGCAATACTCTCGAGCTGGCGATGTCCATAGGGATGTTCGTTGTCTGCAGGCTTGTTCGCCAGCCGCACAAAGATACTCGCGACAATATAATAAGCGACATCCGACGTGGAGTTGATCCCTTCGGCCAACAGCGCGGGACTGTGCGCCAGGATCCCAAACGTCGTCTTGACGATGGACAAGAGAATATTGAATCCCAGTCCCAGGTTAATCGCCCACAGGCTTTTGCGGTCGCGTTCTTGTATCATGGGTTAAATTGTATTGCCGGGTGTTTGTACAAGTAACTGACAAAAATCCTGATTTGGGAATGATAACGAAACTGTTAACAGAACATGCCCGGAGGCGGTCTGGTAAAATTCGTGCATGTCCCCATCTTCTGAATCCGACTTCGATCTTCATCATCCCCAACCGCTGCTGATTGTCATTTCAGGACCTTCCGGCGTGGGGAAAGACACTGTTATGCAGCGCATGAAGGAACGCGGGCTGCCATTCCATTTTGTTGTCACCGCCACCACACGCCCCAAACGTCCTAACGAAGTACATGGCAAGGATTACTGGTTCGTTTCCAAGGAAGAGTTCGCCCGCATGATCGATGAGGATGAGCTGATCGAACATGCCATTGTCTATGCCGATTACAAAGGCATTCCCAAGCAGCAGGTACGTGAGGCGCTTGCCAGCGGCATGGACGTCGTGATGCGACTCGACGTGCAGGGCGCCGAGACGGTGCGCAAACTGGCTGCCCAAGCGTTGTTGATCTTTATCACAACAGAGAGCGAAGAAGAACTGGTGCATCGCCTGGAAATGCGTAAAACTGAAACTCCCGATTCACTTGCCCTGCGCATCGCCACAGCCCGCAAGGAACTCAAGCGTGTGGAAGCGTTCGACTATGTGATCGTGAACCGGGAATTTCATCTGGATGAAACTGTGGATACGATTCGTGCGATCATCGAAGCGGAGCACCATCGCGTGAGCCCGCGAAAGGTAACCTTGTGACTGATATCCCTCCCACTTCTGACTCTTCGATGCCTCCACGGGAGGCAGGTCAACCTGCTCCTCCTCAAGTCGTACGTGTAACAGTTCCTCAATCCGCCCCTTATGTGACGTATTCCATCATCGGCATTACAGTTGCCATTTTTTTGCTCCAACAGGTAAGTAATCTTCCGATTGCTTTATTTATCAAATCAAATGAACTGATCCGCGCAGGGCAGATTTGGCGTTTGCTTACGCCCATGCTCCTGCATGGCTCGTTCACGCATATCGCTTTCAACATGTATGCTTTGTTGTCCTTTGGGACGGGACTCGAACGTTATTTCGGGCATGGAAGGTTTTTGTTGCTGTACCTGCTCGGTGCATTCGCAGGGAACGTCGCTTCCTTCCTCTTCACGAATGCGGATTCGGTGGGAGCCTCCACCGCGATCTTCGGTCTGCTCGGCGCCGAAGCTGTTTTCCTGATCCAGAACCGCCGTGTCTTCCCAGGCCAATTCCGGGGCGCGATTGGAAACATCATCTTCATTGCAGTGATCAACCTGTTTTTCATCGGGACTCTTGTGCCCAACATTGATAATTGGGGACACATCGGTGGTTTGCTCGGCGGGTTGATGTTCACTTCCTTTGCCGGACCCAAATGGGAAGTGGAAGGCAATTACCCTGCCTTCCGCCTCATCGATAAGCGCCCTTTCAGCGCCGTAGTTGTCGGCGCGGCAATGGTGATCTTGATCTTTGGCGGATTGGCGCTGTGGGGAATGGTGAGATAAAGAGAGTAGAAATGAATAAGGGGATGCTTTGAATATTTACTCGAACAAATCGAGTGTGTTGTTGTATGTCACGATCTGTCCATTGGCTAACACCCCTACCTGTAAAAAGGGCGGCATCATCATCCAATCTGTTCCTGTCCAATCCTTGGTGCGATAATCCCAGCGGAAGAAACAAATATCGCCTTTGCAATTCTCCTCATAAAGCAGCACGGACTCCAGATCAGCTAGGCGCGGCGAATTTGTGGACGCGAACTGCCTGGCAACTCCACGCAGTTCGTCCATGCTCTTGGTTTCGGCAGCTGGGATATTGGGATGGGATTGGAAGTTCGGTATCACCTCCACCAGCCGGGCCGTTTCCACATCCACAGAATACTCCATGCCCGTTTCGTCGCTATAAACCGCAGCATTTCGTCCTAACGCATTTGCAATTCCCTGGATTGCCTGGAAGTTCAAGATCAAATCAGGTTTTCCGGTCACCTGCCGGATCATTGCCATATCTGCATCTTGGTTGACCCTGGCTAACATCGGAGCCGTACGCCATTCCTCGATCATCTGTCCGTAGGTTTCGCAGCGCGCCATTTCTTCATTGATAATTGCGGGCATATATTTTCCCTCATCAGGATCGTAAATCATCCCTATCGCGTCGTTTGGGTCCAATTCCCCTGTCGGACAAAAATCCTTTGCCTGCTCATAAAGAAACTGGAGATATGCCTCGTTCTGTTCCGAGGACAATTGTGTAGGAAACGGTGTCGGCCTGAGTTCGTCTCTGTAAACCTGGACATAAAGCCTATTGAGTTGACTGATATTTTCCCAAAGCTTTACATTCAATTCCCAGATACGATTGTATGACTCATCTTTGAATTTAAAAATATTCTCCCCGGTAACAGGGTCCTTGCTGAACTCAACATCACCGTTCTTCTTCTCAGATTGGACAGCTTGTTCGTACTCGGCGATCAATTGACGGATCTGTTCGAGGATGTGCTCTTTCGCCGAAACAGTCTGTGTAGGAGTTTCAGTGGAAATGGTTTGTATGGGAAGCGGCATATCTGTGGGATTCCATTCCGCTTCGTATGCAGCAGCACGTTCTTTGGCCATCAGGTATATAGATCCCACACAGAATACAGCGGTCGCTACCAAAATACCAAAACCAACGAGAAAAGACTTGTTCATGGGAACCCTCCGGGTATTGATGGATGCTTTGACATTGTCGCCGGATTCATCCCCTTTGCGAACTGTGGACTCCCGCAACTCTCCCTCTGTGGATTCCCGCAAGTATGGTTTGCTTAATTTCAAGACAGCTTCCGTGCGCGATCCCACACCAAGTTTGGCATAAATGTTGCTCAAGTGGAATTCCACAGTACGCAGAGAAACGCCGAGTTCCAGAGCAATTTGTTTGTTGCTCTCACCCTCTAACAGCCGCGCGATGACCTGCCTCTCGCGGTCACTGAATCGTTCTGGTTTTGTCATAGATCAGGATAGGATTACAAGCCGAATGACCTTAAACACAGATTTTCACAGATCGATGCTTTTATTGTGAAATCCGCGGCTAGTTCTTTATTACGGCTTGATCTCGAACACTGCGCCCGCGCTGGTTCCCTGCACTTCGGGGAAGAAGGTTTCCCAGGCGTGCGCCGGCAGGACATGATATTCGCCCGCCTGCAGCGGGAGGAGGGTGTACGTCAGCACGTAGGTGCCCGCGGGAAGATGATCGGCAGTGAAGAGGATCCCGTCATCACGGATCTGCGGCTCGTGGAACAGCCACCAGCCCCAGCCCTCGGCAAAGGGATCGCTGTCATCGAACCGGACTTCCACTTCGGTCGCATCGATCCCCTGCTGGCTCGTCTTGAGGCTGCGATCCAAAATCTCCATGCCGGCAGGGATGGAATCTTCCACCATCACGTAGTACGAGTCGTGGGGCAGGACAAGCGTCAGGCGGGCAATGATCGATTGAGCGGAGTCCAGCCCCAGCGTGGAGAGAGGCGGGCAGTTCTTAACGCAATCGCTCGCCACATAGGTGCGCTCGATCCGCATGCCAGCATCCAGTGGCTTTACTTCCTCCACCGGCCGGTTGAGGTTCAACACTGCACGGTAGTACAGGCGGCCCAGCCCCGCTTCGCGCTGGATGGTGAGTAAATTGGGTGAGGTGGGCGAGAGATATTCGAGTGGCACCTGCGACTTCGCGGCCGCGAGGACCTGATTGCCGGAGGTGTCACCGTTTGCAAGCGGACCACCATTGAGCATGGCACGGAACGTGAAATCGGGCTTGAGGTCGCCAAAGCCGATCATTGCTTCGTTGAGCGCCATCATTGCCCAGGCATTGTCGTGCCCCATGCCCCACAAGCCGCGCACGTTTCGGTGTGCGGCAAGGTAACGTACCGCATTGAAGACAACCTGGTTCGCCGAGTCGAGTTGCGCCAGCACATACACAACCAGCGAGGTTGTGTAAATGGGAGAACCGGTGACGAAAATATTCTCCCGCGGCGTTTCCCAGTGAGCACCGGAAGCGGTCATGACGGCACTTGACTCAAGGTTCGAAATCAGGTCATGCACGCGTTCATCCGCCGGGTTGATCTTGTTGAAAATATAGGCAAGCAGCGCTCTGCTGGATGGGCTGAGACGATCGCGCACGTTATAAAGATTGCCGATCGTTGTCTCGTCAAATGTGTTTGTATACGCCAGCACAAAGTGAACGAACGTGATCTCATCCAACTCCGCACTGCTGGTATCGTTTGTGACTCCAGGAGTAGTTTCACTTAAATAAAGACCTGCACGCTGCAGGGCGTCTTCATTCACGCCGATGCCAATCTCATGGGCGCGCAGCAATCCGAAGAAAACATACGCAGAAATATACCGGCTGCTCTTTTCGCTCTTGCCCCACCAGCTCCAGCCGCCATCCTCGTTTTGCAGACTTAACAACCTGCTGATGTTCGTGGTTACATTTGTTGTGACGCGCTCAGAAAGATCGGGGTCGCTCAACCCCGCGCCGTTCAGGGCGCGATAGATTTCGAGATTCGGCAGCAGGTAGGATACAGTTGACTCGGCGCTCATGGTGGTATCGGGGGTCTCCATCACCTCCAGCGCAGACAAGAGACTGCCTGCCAATGATGGGCTGAGTTCCACATCCAGGCCGCCGCCGCTTGGGCTGAACGTGCGCGGCAGCGAAATGACCTCCTGCTGTGAGCCTGCCTCGCGTAGCACTCCGCCGGTCACAAAAGCCTGCGGGGAGGTGTACTGTTTGATCGGTAACATTCCCCACACAGGACGGGCCGCGTCTTCCAGGGATTGCGCGCCAGTCGTCGTCACAGAAAAAATCAGATCGGCTGCCTCTTCCGTTCCCGCCGTGCCCCACCATTGCACGCGGGCGCGTCCATTGGCAGGGATCTTCACCTGCTGAGTAGCTTTGTCAGGCTCGTCGAGTGTGAAGCCTTCACTTTGTATACTGACACTGGCGCTTAATTCACTCGAAGTATTGTTATTGACAATTGCCGCCATCAGCACGTGATCGCCACTGACCAAAAATCTTGGCGTCACCGGCCGGATCAGGAGCGGCTTTGTTGCAACGACCTGCGTTTCCGCCTGTCCAACTTTCGTGTCAACAGTTAGTCCGCGCACATCCACCTGCCAGGTGGTGAGGGAATCGGGCAGTGTCATCGTCACCTGGCCGCGCCCCTCGGAGTTAGTAATGAGCGACGGATTCCAGTACGCGGTATCGGGAAACTCTTCGCGTATCACAAAGGACTCCTCGCCCCCGCCGCCTCCGCCACCGGCCGGCTGGCTGGCACCGCGACCGGTGTACGCGGCAAGGGAAAGTCCGGTTTCGATCCCGAGCGGCTGCTCACTGTAGAACGCGGGCAGGATGTCTTCTGCGTTCGGGTCAGCCAGAGCAAGCGACGCCAGGTCCACCACCGAGAAAGAGAACTCTCCCTGCACGGGCTGTCCCTGGTGGTCTGTGACCTGCACATCGAAGGTGATCTCATCGCGCGGGCCGGCCTGGGTCGGATTTGATAAAACCTGCACGTTCAAGGCCAGCGCATCGGGGGCAACCGGCAGATTGACGAGTCCATAGCGGAAGTCGTTGCCCTGTCCCAGCACCGTCACACTGACGTAAACATTCGGTGCATCGTCTTCGGTGAGCGCCAGGGAATATTCCCTGCCACTGCCGTTCAGCGTGATGACCTCCGCCCGGGAGATCAGACCGCGTTCCACGGTCACGAGCGCCAGCGCGTTGACCGGGAATGGATTCGGAATAAAGACCGTGGCAGTCTCGCCTGCTTTATAGGAGGTGCGGTCCGCGGTAAGCTCCAGACGTTGATCTGGCAGGTCGGGCCAGGCCCCGCTCCCGGCTCCACCGACCCACACCAGTGTTTGCGTGCGTGCACCTTCACCCGAAACATCGAGCATGTACGTGCCTGAGGTGGGCGGAGTAAAGGAGAGCCGCGCCTTGCCATCCTGCGCGGTGACGAGATCGCTGCTGCTGATGAAC
The DNA here is from genome assembly GCA_035716785.1 of Anaerolineales bacterium. Taxonomy (GTDB): domain Bacteria; phylum Chloroflexota; class Anaerolineae; order Anaerolineales; family Villigracilaceae; genus Defluviilinea. Next base: position 4,977 of record DASTJG010000499.1, on the reverse strand, counting down.
CTGTACACCGGCGTATAGGTCGGGAAGCCATTGATATCCGTCTCTTTTTCCCAGCGGACCTGCTTGAACTCGGCCGTCAATTTCCTGTCGCCTGACGTGTTCTTCGCCCAATCCACCGTATAGACTTCGAAGCCCATCGGCGAATCGGCGCGGCCGATCCACTGCTCGGGGCGCACACCGATGTAAAAGTCCGCGGGGTGGACACGCAATTCCGCCCGGGCGCTCACCGGCAGGCCAGATTCATCCTGCGCGGTTACCTCCAGCGTGAGGAATTGTCCCGCATCCGCCTCAGGGATGGCCGGCAGCTCAATGGACAGGGTCCCCTGTGGGGTCGTGCGACCCGTTCCCTGTCCGATCTGCTTCCCAAAGTAATTGGAACCGAAGCTCGGAAACACATCCAGCCAGGAAGTATCTACCAAACCCGTTTCATAGTCCGGCAGGTAGAAAGTATCGGGCTGTGCGTACAGTACCCAGCTCACTTCCAGATCACTCGCAGGCGCGTCGAAGAAGTAACGCGCGCTGACCGTTGCTTCAGAGGTTCCCCCAAGTTTGATCTCGTCTGCAGAAAAATCCACATTCAGGTTGATCTCAGGCTTGCGATATTCGGCAACCTGGAAGTAAAAATTAAATTCAAACGGGCCGTTCTGAAAGGTGTAATATCCCGGAGCAGCATCCTCTGCCAGCTTGAACTCCCCGTTGAACGTCCCATACGGAGAAAGCTGCATGTCGAAATCCGAAAGCTGGACTCCGTTGCTGTCGTGCAACTGAAGCAGAATGGTATTGACCGTCGGCAGCTCATAGCGCCCGTTGAACGCCTGGCGCGCCACCCCGCGGAAATAGACGGTCTGTCCGGGGCGGTAGATGGGACGGTCGGTATACATGTAAATTTCAGTGTGCGGGGACTGTATTCGTCCTGAGTACCCGAAGTCCCAGGTACTGATGCCCCACTTCCATTGATTGGCTGCCAGCGCAAAATACTCATCGCCCGGCGCGCCAAGTACGGCATAGGATTGGGCGCCGAACGCGCTGATCGGGCCTTTCCACAATCCATTTTCGTCTGTCATCCCCGAACCAAGTGGAGTTCCCGTGTCATCGTAAATGGTGATCGGTGCATTGGCGACCGGCGTTTGCGAAGGCAGGTCCACTGCCCAGACGAATGCTTCTGTCGCTCCGAGTTTGAACGTCAGGTTCACCTGGCTGGAGACGACCAGAGTAACGTTTTTGGTGGTGGAGTCAATTTGCGGCGAAGATAACTGAACGTAGTACAGGCCTGGCAGAAGTTGGTTGTTCTGCTGTGCGAGTCCAATCTCCACATCGCTCGGGCCGCCCTGTGGCAGATTGAAGGTCTGTGAAAACGTAACCGGATTGCCCGGCACATACGCCTGCTGGTTATCATAGGAACTCTGTAGGACAAAGAAATCCTGCAACGACAATGGGGCAACTGTTGTGCTTGCGTTCTGCACATTCACAGCTTTTGCATGCAACACGGCTTCATCCGGTCTGGCAAACGCCATCCCCCACTGATACAAAGATACGTTCAGGTTTGACGGCAAGGGCGGCGTGCGGACACTCAGTTTGTAGGGATCGCCAAGCGACTGTCCCCACCAATCTTTCAGGCGCGCGGATAATTCGATCACATAATTCGTGTCGGGAATAAAATCACCAAACACGTTCAGGACCGACCCGTGAGAGGTGACCTGCAAATTATCCACTTCCGGAGAAACCGTCACCAGATCCTCATAGTTGGCTTCCGGGAGCGGCGAATTGAATGTGAAGGCTGTGAACCCAACATCAGACTTTGTCTCGGTCACGGCAAAGTTATCATACGTGGTGAATACCACGCCATAATCCGTTTCGAGGTTCAAACCACCCTGCGAGCGTGCCCCCGCGCCAAGGTTGAGAATGTAACCGACATTGCGCGCCAGCAAATCATCAGGGATAAAGGTCACTTCCGTTTCGTCCTTGCTCCACGAAAATTTTCCATCCTGCGTGCCTGCCGTTCCACGGAACGAAAAGCTGGATTCCACGCTCTGTGCGTCCATGGGCTGATTGAACGTCAGTTTGATTTTCGGAGTCAGGGAAAGCAGTTCCTGATTGGAAGGTTCCAGGTTGATGACTTGCGGCTTGGAGGTGGTGAACTTCCAGGGGGACTGCCCGCTTCCCTCAAGCCCCACGCCTGTCACCGTTTTCAGATCCGGGTTCAAGCTGACGGTGTATTCCGTTCCCCCCGCCATCGCAGGTTCAGGATAAAAGATATATGTGCTGGTGTTGATCCATTCCCCGCGGCCCTTGATTGCGGGCTGAAGGGTGAAGACGGAAGGCTGAGCATTCGAGTCGGCACCCAGGGCAACGACCGGCTGATTGAATGAGGCAACGATCGCCGCAGCAACATTGACATCCTGCGCGTCGGGCTTCGGCAAAAGATTGGTCGCGCGCAGATAATCTGCAACGGTAAATGAAAGCTCGATGGGTGCGGCAAGTCCGAATCCATTGGCAGATTGAAGGGAATTGGCAATCGAAAAATTCAGAGTAGTGTTTGGCTGATAAGGTTCTGTAGGTGCAAATACGAGGGTCGCGTCGTCGTTCCAGGTAAACGTTCCGGCCGGCAAACCAGTCAGCGCGGATTCTGCCGAGGGTTTATTCACTGCCTGGTTGAAATAAAACGTGATGGGCGCTTGATGTCCGATCACACTTCCAGCCGGCGGATCGGTTTCCACGAGGGCAGGAGGCAAAGACTGTTGAAAAGATGTGGGAGTTGGCAGGGGAGGCGTGGGCGTTGGGAATCCCGGCAGCCCGCCGCCGCATGAGGTCAGCAACAGTGCCATCAACAGGACACAATTCAAAGTGAGAGCGACGCGACGTTTCGTCATGGTTCCTCGATCAGGATGAGCGTTCCTGATTCATTATACAATACACGCGGGAAAACAAAAAAAGACACGGTCTCATCAACCGTGTCCTTTCGCTTATTCACTCAGCGCCTGTTCGACCGCTTGCGCGATCTCGTCATAGGTGGCGATCTTGCCCTCCTGCCCAACCGGTTTGCCATTCACAAACACGGTCGGCGTGCCGCTCACGCCCATCTCCTTGCCCAGGTCAAAGTCTGCCTGGATATCTGCCTCATATTTGTTTGCGTCAAAGCACTCTTCGAAGGCATCCCTGTCCAGCCCAATGCTCTCCGCCATGGCCTGCAAACGGGCATTGCTAAAAGCGCCCTGATTTTCACCGTCCCAGTTGGCGTAGAGGGTGTCATGCATCTCCCAGAACTTACCCTGCTCATTCGCGCACATGGAAGCATTGGCAGACTGGTCCGATTCGCCGCCATTTCCTGCTCCTTCTCCATCTAGGAATGGGTAATTATGATACACATAGCGTGCTTTTCCGGTGCTAACCAGATTTTCGATGACGCGAGGTTCAATGCTCTGTGTAAAGTACTGGCAGGCCGGACATTGAAAATCCTCGAACACATCGATGGTCACGGATGCATTGGCATCGCCCACGCTTGTTCCATCGGCATTCGGCCGCGCGGCCGGGGCGACCGTAACGATCTCACCTACTGGTACCGGTCTGTTTTGCCAGATCACACCGAGAACCACAAATGAGACTCCCAGCACGATCAAACCAATGACGAACAAACGCTGGCGTTGCTGCTGGCGCTGTATTTCCTGGCGCCGGGCCTGTCGTTTACTTATTTTTTCAGTGCTCATAAAAATTCCTTTTTACTCTGCTGCGCCGATTTCGTTCAGAGCCGCTTCAAGCTCCTGCTGGAAATTAGTGAAAGGCTGGGCACCCTCGATAAACTTGGTCTTTTCCTCACCATTTACTGTGTATTTGATAACAAAGGCCGGTGTGCCTTTGACGCCGGCAGCCACGCCATCGGCAGCGTCCTGTTGGACCCGCTCTTCAAATTTCCCGCTGTCATAACAGCTGTTGAATGCCTCCGTGTCCAATCCGGCTGTTTCGGCGATCGACTTGATGCGTTTGTCAGTGAAGGCGCCTCCATCCTCAACATCCATGTTATTCGCAAATAAATAGGCATGCATATCCCAGAACTTATTCTGATCGCCTGCGCAATACGCGGCCAGCGCGGCGTTCTGGGATTCCGTTTTTGCCGGTCTGTTGTAGCCTCGCGCAATATTATCGCTGACAAAGTTGCCCATCGAGCGATACACGAACCGGACTTTGCCTGTGTCGATATAGTACTGTCGCAATTGTGGTTCCGTCCCTTTGTGGAAGCTTTTGCAGTAGGGGCACTGGAAATCGGAAAATTCCTCGATCACGATCGGCGCATCCGCGGCGCCCATGGAATTGTCGTCAGGGTTCGGGTGCGTTCCCGGATCGATAGCCACCACTTCAGCGGCAGGCTTGAACATTTGATAAGCGATTGGGACAACGATCAACAGCGTTCCCAGAACGATCAATCCGATAACAACCAGGCGCTGGTTCTGCGCGCGTTTTCGCATCTGCTCACGTCGCAGTTGACGCTTGCTGACTTCTTTTTCAGGACTCATGAAAACTCCTTGTTAAGATGATTTCGACTTCAAATTTTCCCATGTGCAAATTTTTTTGTCTAGGATAAGGTAAGTAAGTTCTTAAGAATGCCCCCTCATTAAGAGCCGTGCGAAGGTTGAGATCCTTCGGCTCCGCCTCCGGACATGTCTTCGCACGGCTTATAAATGCCTGTCGAGCCACTCGATCATAAACCTCAAGACTTCCGGTTTTTCAGGCTCATTGTGGAGTTCATGATACAAATCGTCCCATAACTTTAGTGTCACATCGCCACCCGCGGCACGAACGAGTTTTGAAAACTCTTCACTGCCGCTGCAAAACGCGATCCGATCTCCTGTCCCATGCATCATCAGCAGCGGAACCGGGAACTCTTTGGCACGCGCAAAGCAAAGATCAACTGCGGTTAATCCTGCCTTTCCAAATCCCAGGCTGGTGCTGGAGTGAACCAAAGGATCATGGATATATTTCTGC
>DASTJG010000498.1:0-2027 GCA_035716785.1 Anaerolineales bacterium | reverse complement strand
CATTCAAAAATCAGGTCTTGAAGTTTCTATGCTTCAAGACCTGATTCGTTTTTTATCCATCCCTGGACGCGGCTGGTGCCGCGGTTTGCCACAGGCGGACCTCCCCCGGAGTCTTCTTGCAGGCATCCTGCAGGCTGCATCCCAGACAGCCATCGCTGCAACTGATATACGCCTGGATCAATCCGCTGCGTTGCAAGTGCTCGAGCATGGCTTCAACCAGTTGAGGCGTCGTCCCCAGACGCGCCGCTAAGGTTCCTGTCTCCAGGGTGCCACCGGCGCGGATTTCGTTGACAAGTTGTTCGAGCATAATTACAACCCTACAGCCAGCGCGAGGTGATACACGCCCGCGCCTGCAGCAATGGAAATGATCAGGAGCAGGGCGATGTTGAGAAGCGTCCAGCCCCAGGAGTTCGTTTCCTGACGGATCACAGCAACCGTTGCTGTGCAGGGAATAAAGAGCATCGTCACAACTAGGAATGCCAGTGCGGAGGCAGTGGAGAATGTGGATGTGAGTGTTTGTGCCAGTGCCGCATCCGGGCTGCTGCCAAAAAGTACGCCAAGTGTGGCGATCGCGTTCTCTTTGGCGGGGAAGCTGGTAATCAGGGCAACGGTCAAGCGCCAGTCGAAGCCCATCCAGCGCCCGACCGGTTCGATCCATTTCCCAAACTGTACCAGATAGCTTTGATTTAAATCGCCGTTGGGAAGCATGGAGAGCGCCCAGATGATCAATGCCAGAGCCAGAATATTGGTGCCGGCCTTCTTGAGAAACGACAGAGAACGCTGCCAGATCAACAAACCGATCGTGCGGCTGTTAGGCACGTGGTACAGCGGCATTTCCATGATGAACGCCGAACGTTGCCCCTTGAAAATGGTCTTGTTCAGGAGTGCGCCGCTGAGTACCAGAGTTAACATCGAAAGCAGGACCAACCCCCAGGAGACAAAGAGAGCCTTCGACCCGAAGAATGCCGGCGCCAGGAAAGCGACCACCGCCATTCGAGCCGTACATGGCACCAGGGGCGCGATCAGGATCGTCAGGAAGCGCGCCGGTTTCGAGTCGATCACGCGCGTTCCCAGAATGGACGGCACATTACATCCAAACCCGAGGAACAGGGGCAGGAAGGACTTGCCGTGCAGTCCCATCATGTGCATGAAGTTATCCATGACAAACGCGGCGCGCGCCATATAGCCCATGTCTTCCAATAAACCAAACACGGCGAAGAAGATGATCATGATGGGCAGGAAGGTGATCACCGAACCGACGCCACCGATCAAGCCATCCACGATCAGGCTCCGGATCCAGAACGGTGCGCTGGCGAGCAGCTGATTCGCCAGCCCAGCAAGCCCACCGACGATCTGCACATCCAGCCAGCCTTGAACGGGGGAGCCAATTGTAAAGGTGAGCCAGAAGACAAGCCCCAGGATTCCCGCGAGAATAACCAACCCCCAAAAGGGGTGGACTGCCCAGCGGTCGAGTTGTTTGGTGAGCGAGATCTGCCCGAGCTTGGGGTGTACGACCGCGGCCCGCACCATGCGCCCGATCCATTCGTAGCGCCCGGAGGCGATCGCCAGCAGCGCGTCATCATGCTGGCGCAGCAGGGCATAGACAGACTCCCATTTTTCCGCGGGCAGGTTACTTTGCATGGCGCGCGTGATCTCTACATCGCCTTCCAGCAGTTTGAGTGCCACCCAGCTCTCTGGATAGGGAGTCGGAACATACCCCTGGATGTGGTGCAGGATCTCGTCGAGCGTGGCGCGATGATCCGCGCGGATCTCGGGCAGACGCGGCGTGAAGACATGCTGTCCGTCCAGGATTTCCTGCACGGCTTTATAAAAGTCCTGCATCCCGGTGGCGTGTGTGGCGGTCATGGGAATGACCGGGACACCAAGCGCCGCCTCCAGGACTTTGGGTTCGACACTGAGTCCCTCCTGTTTGGCAACATCCATCATGTTGAGAATGATTGCAAGGGGAATAGAGAGCGAGATTAATTCGGCTACCAAGTAAAGGCTTCGTTCGAGATTGGCAGCAT
>DASTJG010000497.1:0-2476 GCA_035716785.1 Anaerolineales bacterium | reverse complement strand
CATTCGCGCTGCCTTCCCGCCGCAAATCGTTCAGGTGATGGAAGAGCAGATGAGCGGCCCATGCACGGCTGAGGTGGCGGCCTTTGATCGCTTCACGGATTTCCTCGATGTGCCTTCCGACGATGGCACGGTGTTTGATATTGTGATCTTCGATACGGCGCCCACCGGTCACACGATCCGTTTGCTTGAGCTGCCGGCAGAATGGAGCCAATCCATCGATGCCGCCAGCGCCGGCAGCGGCCAGACCTGCCTGGGTCCTTCAGCGGCCATCCAGGATGCCAAGCATAAATATGAGCGCGCTCTGGCTGCGATGCGAATGTCCGAGCAGACCAATTTTATTTTTGTTCTCCACCCGGAAGCGATCTCGATCAAGGAGACCCGGCGCGCGATCGATGAATTGGGCAAACTTGGTATCGAGAGTTTCAGTCTGATCATCAACGGCATCATTCCGCAGGAGGGCAAGCAAAATCCACTTTTTGCAGCCCGAGCTGAGATGCAGCTGCACTACCTGGTGCAGATCGAGATGGATTTCAAATATCCACGACAGACCATGGCCCTGCTGGCAGACGAAATCCGGGGCGTGAAAAGACTCCGTGAGGTGGGCGAAATCTTCTTTGACGGCAAAAAGGGATCAGGAGCCTATAAGATACTGAAAGCTCCTCAGCAGTCTGATTCATTTGCTTCGCCCCTGGAGGTTGTGCGGGCGCGCATACAACCGAATGGTCACCGGCGGACGGTTTTCTTCGCCGGCAAGGGCGGCGTGGGGAAAACTGTTGCCTCGTGCATTACGGCCGTCTGGCTCGCACGGCAGGGATATAAGACGCTGCTGTTGACAACCGATCCCGCTGCGCACCTGGCTGATGTGCTGGATACGCCAGTGGGCGATGATGTGACGCCGGTAAAGGGACAGCCCAACCTTTGGGCAGTCAATATTGACCCAAAGGCCGCCGCCGAAACCTATAAGACGCGTATTCTTGAGGATGCGAGACAGCGCGGGCGTCCTCAATCGGCGATCCAGGTCATGGAAGAGGAGCTCAATTCCCCCTGCACCGAAGAGATGGCCGCCTTCGATAAGTTTATCGAATTCGCCTCACAGGAGGGTTGGAATGCCGTCATCTTCGATACCGCGCCTACCGGCCACACATTGCGATTGTTGGAACTACCTGTGGACTGGAGCAAGCAGATCGATGTAAAGGTTTTTGCCTCTGTGGATACGACTGCCGCGGATGACGTAGCGAAACAGCGCTTTGGTAAAGTGATCGAAATGATGTCTGACCCGGAGCAAAGTACGTTCGCCTTTGTGATGTACCCCGAAGCGACGCCCATTCTCGAAGCCTGGCGCGCTGCCCGGGAGCTTGGCACGCTGGGCATTCATCCCGGCCTGACGGTTGCCAACATGGTCATCCCGCCCGAACAGGTTACCACACCGTTCGTGAAATCCCGCCGCGATATGCAGGAAAAATATCTTGAAGAAATTGGGGACCGGTTCAGTGTGCCCCTGCTACAAATCCCCTTGCTGCCAAATGAAATCAAGGGATTGCGGATGCTGACACAACTGGGTGAACAGGTGTATGGCAAGGAAAAAGTGATGGCATGAGCAAAGTGGTTTCCGTTCAAATTGTGGGTGCACCGATTGCCTGCGAAGGCGGGTTGAAAGACAGCTGGCGCGATACGGCGCAGTGGGCGGAAGGCCAACTGAAGAACCGCTTTGGGGAAGCTGTGCAGGTGAAATACTTTGACCTGTTCGATGCAGATTGCCCGCCGATGCCTGCCAACGCCCAGCTGCCGCTTGTACTTGAGGAAGATGAGGTTGTGATCAGCGGTGGAAAAATCTCCATTCCCATCATCCGCCGCAAGGTGGATGAGATGCTGCAAAAGGAAACGGCATAAGGCGAATAGATCTTTACTGTGTACGGGCGGGCATGTCAGTAAACTAAATTATTTTTACAGGTTACTTTAGCGGTAAATGCAGTTTGGGCATTCAACGGTGCAAATTTGCTGTCGTTTCGCCTGCTTGAACGAGGTAACCATGAATCAGAATGCATTGGTGCGTCAACTTAATCTCTCTGTCGAAAAGCCGTCCCTGAGCGATACTGCAAGCGACTGGGAGAGGCTGGGACGTACTCTCCGCTCGACATTGAATGATCAGCCTCTGGAAGCGACTCTTACCGCGCTGCGCGATCTGGGTCCGACGCTCAGGCGCGGCGAATGGAATGTGGCTGCCACTGTAGCCGATACCGGGACAAAATGGCGTGTCTTGGCGGTAGAGCCAGTCAGCCGGAATCAGCATGCATTTGCATTGGCCATCGATCTGGGTACCACTACGATCGTTGGCGAATTGTTGAATATGGCAACAGGGGCTGTAGTCGCTTCCGAGCTGGCCTACAATGCACAACGCTGTTTTGGCAATGATGTGACCTCGCGCATGATGCATGCCGAGAAACCAGGTGGTCTCGAGGAGCTTCGGCAGAAAGCC
>DASTJG010000496.1:0-12064 GCA_035716785.1 Anaerolineales bacterium | reverse complement strand
GCCTGCCCTGCGCCGTCACCGCTTGACGGAAGTGTTTCTCGTCAAGGTGATGAAATATGACTGGGCCGCCGCCCACGAGCTTTCCGATGTGTTCGAGCGCGGCGTCAACGACGAGATCGAGGACCGCATGGATGAGCTGGCGGGTCATCCCATGCGTTGCCCGCATGGAGAGCCGATCCCAAGCAAGGAGGGCGTCATGCCAAAGGTGGTGGACATGCCGCTGCTGGAGGTTCCCTCCGGCTCCGATTGCATCGTCAGCCGCGTCCGCACCCATGACATGGAAAAACTACATTACATTGGCGAACTTGGACTGGTTCCAGGCACACCTTTTCACCTGTTGAGTTGCGCGCCGTTCAAAGGTCCGCTACGCCTGCAAATGAAGCCGCAGGATCACGTTATTGGTTATGAACTGGCTGCTTCGCTCTGGGTGGAAGTGACGAAACAAGGCCAGGGCAACAAACTTCCCCCGTTGAAAACAGCGCATGGCAAAGCAAGCTGAAATTAAATGACCCTGCATTCATAGCAGGGTCTATTTTTCACTGGAATAAGTTATCAGGGGGAATGATATATGATTTACTTTGTTTCCTTGATCATCTGCCGCGCCACCTGCATCAGCTCATGCGCGGAGCGGAACGTCCCCTCGCCTGCTCCGCCGAGCATCTGCGAAAGCTCGAGCAGGCGCGGTTCCCCATCGAGGCGCTCGACGCGCGTTAGCGTGCGGTTGCCCTGGATGAGTTTTTGCACCCGGTAATGCTCGTCGCCAAATGCCGCCAGCTGCGGGAGATGCGTCACGCAAAAGACCTGGTGCATGCGCGAGAGATTCCATAACTTTTGTCCAACGGTTATGCCTACCCGCCCGCCAATCCCCTGGTCGATCTCGTCGAAGATCAGCGATGGCACTTCGTCGGCGCGTGCCAGCACATTCTTCAGGCCGAGCATCAGGCGCGAGGTCTCCCCGCCGGAGGCGATCTTTGCCAGCGGCTTGAGCCCTTCGCCGGGATTGGGCGCGATCAAAAATTCAATTTTATCGAATCCGTTCTGATCGAAAGCGATGCGCGTACCGTTTTCTATGGGCGCGCCGTTCGGATCCGGTTTGGTCTGGAAGTCCACCCCAAACTTGGCAGCTTCCATGCGCAGGTCATCGAGTTCGGCTTCAATGCCATTCCCCATTTCAATTGCCGCGGCTTTGCGCTTTTCGCTCAGCAAGCCCCCCTGTTTGGCAAGTTTCTCCAGCAGCTTCGCTTCCTGCGTTTCGAGTTCTTCAATCCGTTCGCCAGCAGTGGTGATCGTTTCCAGTTGTTTGCGCGCCTCCGCCCCATAGGCAATGACCGCCGGAATGCTGCCGCCATACTTGCGCGTCAGCGAATGGATCAGGTCGAGGTGCTCCTCCACTTCGTCGAGGCGTTTGGGATTGAACTCGATCTCTTCGAGATAATCGCGCAGACTATGGATGAGATCAGACATCGTATCGAGCAACAGCTCGGCCTGATTGGCCATTTCATTTTGCGCCGAGTCGATCTTTGCCAGCGCTGCCAGGGCCTGCGAGGCCTGTCCAACCAGATCGGTCGCGGCGGGAGTTTCAGGCGAGCCTTCATCCAGCACCGCCAGCGCTTCCTGCGCGTTCTGCGCCAGTGACTCGGCGTTCGCGAGCCGGTCACGTTCCTTGCGCAGTTCATCGTCCTCGCCCGGCTTCAGGCGTGCGGCTTCGATCTCATCGGCCTGATAGGTAAGCATCTCCACACGGCGCTCGGAATCGGACTGGGCTTTACGCAACTCGTTCAACTCGCGACGCAGGTTCAACAGGGCATGGTAGGTTTGGCGGTAGTCGCTGAGGGGCTGGGCCACTTCTGCATAACGGTCGAGCAGACCCAGGTGGGCGCGTGAATCGAGCAGCGACAGATGTTCCGCCTGCCCGTGGATGTCAATCAGCAAAGCTCCCAGTTCCTTCAACAGGGAAACATTTGCCATCCTGCCATTGACGCGCGCCACGCTGCGTCCTTCCTTGCGGATCTCGCGCGTGAGGACCACGTAATCGGGGTCGTCCATCAACTCTTCGCGTTGCAGGATGAAGTGCACCGTCTCTTTTTCGGGACCTTTGAGGTGGAACACACCTTCGACGAAGGCGGCATCCGCATCGGTGCGGATGAGCGTCGTGTCCGCGCGCCCGCCGATCAGCATGACAACAGCATCCAGGATGATGGATTTGCCCGCGCCGGTTTCACCCGTTAGGATGATGAGGCCGGGACCAAAGCGCAGATCGAGCTGGTCGATAATCGCAAAATTATGGATACGGAGTTCTGTTAGCATAGGTTATAGGTTATCTGAACAATTGGATTCCAGAAAGTCGGGAGTAAACAACAGGAACGGCAATCACAAGATAGATCACCTGGAAGAGAATACCAAATAGATCCTGGACGAGCACCTGGAACAGAATAACAGGAATTGCACCAAGCACAGCACCGACAGCCACTGTAATGAACAGGGCGCGTGAACGGCGACGACGCGTCACAAAACGCACACTTTCAGCAATTGCTACTCCAGCAGCGGACGCGCCTGCCGCAATGATAAACCAGCCGAAGATGCCAAAGCCATCGATCAATGTAGCCAAAGATGCCGCAACCCCGGAAACAAGAGCCGCAACGATGAAACCCGAAATATAGTCATACCATTCCGAGGTATCGAACGTTTTGAGCTGGCCTTTGACACACTCGCGGCAGCGATAACCCGTCGGGGTGCGGACGGCACACGAAACACATATTGGACGATTGCAGTTATTGCAGCGCAGAGCAGTCTCGCGGTTGGGATGAACATAGCAGTAGAGAGTTTCGGTCGTCATTTCAGTCATCGTGGCAATCCTAATGAGTTTTCGTTCATATGAGCCGTGAGGTTGCGATAGAAATATCCCGGGTCTCCAAAGCGGACAAATTGCGCGGTCACTTCTGCAGCGCGTACATCCACGTGATCGTCTTCCGATAAAACAATGGACGCCTGACCATCGATACTAAGAACAGCATTTTCTCCATTGATTTCCATACTGACCATCGAACCTTCCGCCAAAACGACGGCCCGATCTACCGAAAGATGCGGGGCGATGGGGACCAACAAGATATTGCGCAGTTCAGGTGGCAGGATCGGTCCACCTGCGGCGAGAGCATAGGCAGTCGAACCGGTGGCCGTTGCAGCGATCAATCCATCCGCAACATAACTCGTCAGATGGCGTCCATCCACCGAAGCAGACAAATGGATGGGTCGCAGATTCTGCCCGCGTCCAACAACCACCTCGTTCAATGCATCCCAGGATCCCAGCACCTCCCCCGAGCGGATGTGCTCGGCATGCAGCATCATGCGATTCTCGATCCAGGCTTCGCCGCTCAGCAATTTGTCAAAGTACTCGCGCCATTCATCTTTTTCCACCTGGATCAGGAAGCCGATCCGTCCCAGGTTTACACCCAGGATCGGGACTTTGCTGGGAGCGCAAAGATTCCCGGCCCGCAGCAGGCTGCCATCTCCGCCTGCCATGATCAGCAAATCGAACTCGCCGCGCCGGACCCGCTTGCGAAGCGTCTCATCATAGAGGGAGCCAAAGGCTGTTTCGATCCCCTTTTCCTTCAGGTACCTGGACATTGCCTCCGCTTCTGCAAAGGTTCCAGGCATCTTGGGATAGGCTGCTACAACGGGTCGTTTGGGGATGAACGCGTCGGACATGGTGAAGTAATTATACAGGTATACAGGTACACAAGTAAACAGGAAAAAAGTAAACACATGTGTACTTGTTTGTGTACCTATCTGCTTATTCTCACGCCAAACTCTGATCGCATATTTTCCGAAAGCCGCAGCGCGCGCAACGGGAGGCCTGCTCATGCGAACGCGATACATCCTTTTTGTGCTCATCCCGTTTTATTTCGGCCAGCAGGTCGAGCAGGGAGGCTTCCAGTTCCTGAGTGTAATCGATGGCAAAGTCCCGATCCTTGTAATGGATGATGCCATACGGAGGGCGTTTGCCATACGTTTTTTCCACCAGCAAACAATAGGATGCCAACTGATAAATATGAGAGTCGTATGGAGATTCAGGTGCACGCCCCGATTTCACTTCCACCGGGATGATCTGTCCGTTTTGCTGGATAAGATAATCGGGTTTACCTGTCAGACCCAGCGCCTGGTGAAAGAGTGGCTTCTCCAGCTTGCCCCAGCTGCGTGTGTCCGTGTAGATGACGCGTCCACCCGGCAACCCCGCGGCTTTGCGCTGGCGATTCGACTGCCAGAAAAAGAGAACTGCCAGAAAAAGAAGGAGAAGAGCGAGGTACAACATCTAGTTCAATTCAGTTGTCAGGTACGAAACCAAAATAATAAACATGCTTCGCAGTCAGGCCTTCCCAAACATCCGGAGTTACTTCGACACGTGAACTCGTTGTCAGACGGTATCCTTCCGGTACATCCACATAGATCTCAAAGAGAGTATCCGAACATTCCGGGATGGGTGCATGGAATGGTGCCTCCCCATCCCTGTCTGCGACCACAGGCCAGGCGACATTGACGAGCTGATTTCCAAGGTCGTTCACGTGGATCTGCACGCCACCCAGCGGCAGTTCGCCGCGATCCATTTGTCCATTTCCGTTCGCGTCGATCCACGTCCTTGCAGAGGCCCGCCACGTGCAATCGACACTGCTACTTATTCTCAGGACATACTGAAGCACGGAAAAGAACATCAAAGCAACAGTGAATGCGGCAATTAATATGGAGCCCAGGAAGAATTCAAGTAATCTACTCATTTTTGCCTGTTACATTAACCTAGTAAAGAGTCAAATCAGTTTAAACAGATGTAACATTCCAATGCGGTCATAAAAATCGCTGTTATAAAATTTGCATTGTGCAATAGGCAACCAGAAGCATCAGCGCCGCAAAAAGCAGGATCAACCCCAATGAACGCATCAAACCGGATGCAACGACTTTCCGTCCATGCTGGCGGTGGATCTCGGTCCCGGCCGCCATTTCGGCCTGGTTCTCTGATTCGAAGCCCTGCCTGCGGTACCACCAGGCGCGGCGACAGTAGAGATAGTTTCCAATGTCAGAAGAGCGGATGATGGACATGTTTCACCACAGAATTTTGCTGTAAAGGCAAAGTATAGCACAAATTTTCTATTTTTAACATTCTCGCGCTTCGACTGCGCTCAGCGCGAGGTAAGAGCTTGTGAAATATTTCTCAGGTTTCTTGAGAAAACTTTCCTTGAAAAAAAACCTCCGGTGAAGATAATGAAAGCGTAACGAGTGAATGTCATGCTGAACGAAGTGAGCGCTGGCTGCTCTGCGAGGAACACTCCCTCAGAGTGCCAGAATGAACCTGGAGGTGCGGGATGTCTGACGAATTGAGAGTCAAATTCTGGGGCGTGCGTGGGAGCTATCCTACTCCGGGTGCGGGAACGGTGAAATATGGCGGGAACACCGCTTGTGTCGAGGTCCGCGCGGGCGAACGGACGATCATCTTTGATGCGGGAACCGGGATCATTCCGTTAGGGCGCGAACTGGCGCGTCGGCGAGCACTTGAAGTCCTTCTGCTGTTCAGCCACCTGCACCACGATCACACCCAGGGCTTTCCGTTTTTTGTCCCGGCCTACCTGCCGAACGCGCGGCTGCATATCTTCGGGCCGGGCGGAACGCCGGAGACGGTGAGCCAGGTGCTGGAACACAATCAATCGTCCGAAACGTTCCCCGTCAGTTTGCGTGATATGGCTGCATCGAAGGATATTCAATCGGTGCGCGAGTCACAGGTCATTGTTTGGGGTGGGGCTGGAGTCCGCGTGATGGACTCAAGCGAGGGTTTGGGCAACGACAATGACGCGGTCGTGATCCGCATTCACAAGTCGTACGCGCATCCGGGCGGGGTCTACATCTATCGAATTACCTGGCGTGGCAAATCCGTTGTGTACGCAACGGATACCGAAGGCTACGTCGGCATGGACCGCAGGTTGGTACAGTTTGCCAAAGATGCCGACCTGCTCATCCACGACGCGCAATACTCGGAGGAACATTACTGGGGCCAATTGGCGGGCTTCCCCTCCACACAGGGATACGGGCACTCGACGGTCGCGATGGCCTGTGAAGTGGCCGCCGCCTCCGAAGTGGGACAGCTGGTCCTGTTCCATCATGACCCTGGCTACTCTGACGCGCTGGTCACTGAGATGGAAGCTTCCGCCAAAGCCAGGTTCGACGAGGCACAGGCGGCGTATGAGGGGCTGGAACTAGCCATCACTTGCGCTTCGTCTGCGCCTGCTCGGCGCGAAGGCGCCAGTCCGCTCAGCGCGATAAAAAGAGATGTAAAATATGCGCACCATGACTGACATCCAAAAAGACAGCACTCGCAACCTGCTCGCAGACATTGAACTATTCGCGGGGCTGACGCCAACGCAATTGGATTGGATCGCCCAGCGTGCCCATCGCCGCGTCTTCGAGGCAGGTCGCAATGTACTGACGATCGAGCAGCCCGGCGAAGCAGTTTACATCATTTTGCACGGCACCGTGAAAATTCATATCGAACAGGGCGAACGGGATGTGATCGTCTCGATTTTGGGAGCAGGCGACCTGCTCGGTGAGATGAGCCTGATCGACAGCGTCGGTCGTTCTGCCAGTGCAGTGACATTGGAAAATAGCTTGATGTTGTGGATGGATAAGGTCACGTTCAATTACATCCTCGATAACTTCACGCCGGTGGCGCGCAATCTGGTCCGGATCCTTTCGGCGCGCGTCAGGCTTTTGGATCAGTTGATCCAGGCGCTGGCGACGCTGGATGTGAACGGACGTGTGGCGAGGCAGTTGCTCGCGTTTGCCGAGAAATTTGGTCATGAGAAAGACGGCGCAATCCAGATCCGGATCGTGCTCACACAAGGCGACATCGCGGACCTGGTCGGTGCCTCACGCAAGCGCGTCAACCAGACGATGGTGCTGTTCAAAGAGCAGGGATTAATTGATACGAATGCAGATGGGAGAATTGCGATCAGGAACAGTGAAGGGCTGGCGAGGTTTTGCCACTAGCTTTAACCCTTGGCCTGCCAACTGTATGTCTACTTATCGTGTTTGAAATTCAAATTGCTTTGGGGTATTATTCGTGCACATATTGAGCAGACTCGCACCGGCGAGTCGTATTTAACTATTACCGGAGTTTGAACACATGTCTTCCAAGGTTTCCCCAATCCTATCCTATCAACCCAAAACCCGAGCAGAGTGGCGCAAGTGGCTGGCCACGAACCACAATACTGCGAAAGGGATTCAGCTTGTCATCATCCGAAAAAATGCGGAGGTGGCAGGAATCACGTACAGTGACGCGGTGGAAGAGGCATTGTGCTTCGGCTGGATCGACGGCAGGGCTGACTCTTTCGACGGGCAACGCTACAAGTTGTACATGGCTCCGCGCAAACCTGGAAGTGTCTGGTCCAGGCTCAATAAGCAGCGCATCCGGAACCTCGTCAAAGATGGCAGCATGACATCCGCTGGTCTTGCCAAGATCGAAGCAGCCAAAAAAGACGGCTCCTGGACTCAACTGGATGCAATTGACAAGCTTGAGATGCCAGAAGATCTGCTCGAACACCTCTCTGCAAATGCAGAAGCCAAACGCAACTTCGAAGCATTCAGCAACTCATCGAAGAAGATGATCCTGTTCTGGATTGCAAATGCCAAGCGAGAGGAAACGAGGCGAAAACGGATCGAAGAGACCGTTCGTCTGGCAGAGCAGAACATCAAAGCTGCCCACCGCAGTCAGTAGTCAAAGTGGCGTGAATGTTATCCGGGGAAACAGTATAATCATTCCAAGAGCGATTATTGTTTTGTTCACAATGGTGGTGATCTATGAATGAAGCGGAACGCATCGCAAACAACAAGAATAAAATTCAGGAACTGTATCCATCCCTTCGTACGCGAATGGATACTGTGATAAGGGAAATGGAAAAGGCAGGATATCGTCCGCGCCTCCAGACAGCATGGCGTTCTGAGGCAGACCAATTGGAGGCTTATCGCCGCGGCACGACCAGAGTGAAGTTCGGCTTCCATAATACCAGCGGGGCAAATGGCGCAAAGGAGGCGCTTGCGGCAGATGTCTGGGATGATGATCGCCTGGAACAGGTCAAAGTGGATTTCATGCTGCATCTCGCCGCGGCAGCCGAGGCGCAGGGATTGACCACCGGCATCCGCTGGGACCTGGCAGATGAGGATCAAAAGCTGATCGATCTGGCAGTGAAACACCAGATCTGGGATGCGAAACTCCGGGTGGGATGGGATCCACTGCACGTGGAGCCGGTGGGTATCACGATCCAGGAGGCGAAGGATGGTACGCGTCCCGATTTTTCGCAGCCCCCGCCGCCTGTCGACCCCGGTCCTCCCCCGGTAAAAAGAAATTATCGCGTCCAGAATGTGGATACGGGCGAGAGTACAGAATATAAGGATTGGAGTACGCCTTTCAAGCCGATGACATTATTACCTGTCCCCTATCTCTCACAAATCGGAGAGGGGGCAGAGAAACACCGCAACGATTGCGGCGCAGCGTGCGCCGTCATGTTGCTGCGCGCGTACACCAAAACGACCATGACGCCGGACCAGTTCTATGGGCTCTTCAATATCACAGGCGATCCCTATTTGAGCGTTCCCACCCTGCGCAACGCAATGGGCAAAATGGGTGTGCTGACCAGCTTCAAAGTTGGAATGCAGATGGCAGACTTGTTCAACACGTTAGCAACGGGCAAGCCCGTCGTTGTGTTGATCCGTTACAAGACTCTCGAAGATGCCGGGTTGACAGAAAGACATTACGAAGGTCCGCATTTTTCGGTAGCCGTGGGCATGGACTCCAAATATATTTATCTGCACGACCCGCTGTATACCCGGGTTTCGGATGGGGAGGCCCATGCTTATCCCCTGGATATATTTTGGAAGGCATGGAAGGACGTGGCGCTGAATCCACAATTTCCAAACCCGGAACGCTCCGCGATCATTCCCGCAGCGGGGTTAGGCTATCCTATGGGACGAGCCGTGATAGTCAATATTGCTGCGTTGAATATACGGTCGGGTCCGGGTTTGACAAATAAAGTGATTGGCTCGCTCAAACGAGGACAGGTGGTCAATGTGACGCGTGAGGTTAATGGCTGGGGTGAGATCGGAATGGACCAGTGGATCTACCTGCCATACACCGTGCCGGCGCCACAATAATCCTTTACTCAAACGGTATAATCTCCGCATGAGCGATTTTAATTTTTATCATCCGGTGGAAGTCCGTTATGGGGATTTGGATCCGCAGGGGCACGTCAACAACGCAAAACATCTCACTTACTTCGAACAGGCCCGCGTGGCGTACATGATCGAGTTAGGGTTGTTCACTAAGGATCAATCTTTTATGAAGATTGGGGTGATCGTTGCGGACGTCCATATCACCTATCTCGCGCCTGTGTACTTCGGACAGAGCATCAAGGTTGGCGTCCGGACTGCCAAAATCGGCAACAAATCCATGACCTGGGAGCAGAATATGATGGATGCTGATTCCGGCAAGGAACTGTCTAAGGGAGAGCTTGTGATCGTGACGTATGATTATGAGACAGGGAAAACAATTTCCATTCCACAGGAGTGGAGAGAAAAGATTAGCGAGTTCGAAGGCTTGAGAGTTTAAACAATCCAATTCTTCAACCAAGAGGAAAATATGTCATTACCGGCACTCGATCAGGATTACCTCGTTGATTTTCTTGTCAGGCTGTTGAACATTCCCTCCCCCACCGGATTCACCGAGGAGGCCATTGCCTTCGTAGAAAAAGAACTCTCGCAGTTCAAGCAATTAGAATTCTCCCAAACGCGCAAGGGAGCTCTGGTCGCGAAATGGGTTGGTAAAAATGATGCCGAGCCTGTCGCGCTGACTGCCCATGTGGACACACTCGGCGCGATGGTCAAGGACATCAAGCCAAACGGACGTCTGCAGCTCACGCGCATCGGCGGGCTGGTGTTGAATGGCGTCGAGACGGAAGGCTGCTGGGTACACACCTCGAAGGGTGAAAAGGTCCGCGGCAGCTACATGCTCAACATGTCCGCCGCGCATGTCTACGCCGCCAAGGTCAATGAAACAAAACGCGAGGAAGAGTCGATGGAAGTGCGGCTCGACGCGCGCACCTCGAACCCGGAGGAGACGCGCAAGCTGGGGATCGAGGTGGGCGACTTTGTGTCGTTCGATCCGCGCGTCGAAGTGACGAATGGCTTCATTCGCTCGCGGCATCTCGACGACAAGGCCTGTGTCGCTGCAATCGTTGCTGCGATCAAAGCGTTAACGGAGGCAGGTCTCAGTCCCGCGCGCAGCGTCTACTTCCACATCTCCAATTACGAGGAAGTCGGTCACGGCGCGGCCGCGGGCATCCCACCCGAGGTGCATGAGTTGGTCACTGTGGATATGGCCGCGATCGGGGCGGGACAATCGTCCGATGAATATCACGCGACGATCTGCGTCAAGGACAGCGGCGGGCCCTACCATCATGGCTTGAGTAACAAATTGCGGGCGCTCGCCGAGGCGAATGACATTGACTACAAAGTGGATATCTATCCGTTCTATGGCTCGGACGGTGAAGCGTTCTGGCGCGCGGGCGGCGATGTGGCACTGGCACTCATCGGCCCCGGCGTGGACGCCTCGCACAACTACGAACGCACCCACCTCGACGCGCTGACCGCCACGACAAACTGGATTATGGCATATTTGCTTGATTGACGTCATTGCGAGACCCGGAAGGGTCGAAACAATCTCCCGCAACTTGCATCTATGAGATTGCTTCTCGAAGACTCGCAATGACAGGAGGTGATATGAAACTTGACGCTACCCTTCCCCCTGTCCATCTGAAAGACGTCCCCGCGCTGGCAAAAGCCGCGGAGGAGATCGGCTTCGACGCGCTCTGGACGCAGGAGACCCAGCACGATCCCTTCCTGCCCTGCGCGCTGATCGCTGAACATACCTCGCACCTACGCCTCGGAACGGGGATCGCCGTTTCCTTTGCGCGTTCCCCGGCGAACCTGGCCTACACCGCCTGGGACCTGGCCGCGCAATCGAGCGGACGATTCATCCTTGGGCTCGGGACGCAGGTCAAAGCGCACATCGAGCGCAGGTTCGGGCAGCCCTGGCCCGAGTCGGTGACGGGCAAACTGCGCGAGCAAATCCAGGTCATTCGCGCCTTCTGGGATTGCTGGCAGAACGGGACGAAGCTGAATTATCGCGGGGAGTATTACAAGATTACGTTGATGTCACCATTTTTTAATCCAGGACCTCTCCCTCACCCTAACCCTCTCCCACAGGGAGAGGGGACTCGTGGTCCGATTCCGATCTACATTGCAGGTGTCAACACCGGCCTGGCAAAACTGGCGGGGGAAGTGTGCGAGGGATTCCATGCCCATCCGTTTCACAGTGTCAGGTATTTGCGCGAGGTGATCCTTCCGGCGATGGAGGCAGGGGCGGTGAAAGAAGGAAGAAAGAGGAAAGACGTGTCGGTTTCGGTCACGGCGTTTGCGGCAAGCACGCCGGAAGAGATGAATTTCGCCCGCGCCCAGATCGCGTTCTATGCCTCCACACCTTCCTATCGCGCCGTGATGTCCCTGCATGGCTGGGATGATGTTGCCGAGAAATTGTCCGCGCACGCCGCGAAGGGCGAATGGGTGGAGATGCCCATGCTCATTACCGATGAGATGTTAGGCGAGTTCTGTTTGATCACGGAAGAAGCAAAACTGGCCGAGGAATTGAAGAGACGCTACGACGGCATCGCGGACCGGCTGGGGCTATACATTCCTTTTGTGCCTGGCGAGAGGGATGAGTGGTGGCAGGGGCTGGCGAAGAAGTTTAGATGAACATCGTTTGTATAGATTGGAGGAGAAAATCTTATGCCGCTGGTACAAATCCATTTGAGGCAAGGCCAGCCCGTGGAATTCCGCCGCAAAGTGAGCGAGATCGTCTATCAGACCATGATGGATACCATCAACGTCCCGCAAAAGGATAACTTTCAGATCATCACCGAACATGATAAAGACAGCCTGATCTACGATCCTGAGTACCTCAACATCCAGCGTACCG
>DASTJG010000495.1:0-2818 GCA_035716785.1 Anaerolineales bacterium | reverse complement strand
AAAAGAAACTCAATCACGCCGTAAGACCAATCGTGGACCAAAGAAAAGTTTAGTGGTAGCAAGCATTCCAAAAAAGAAGTCTCCCAAAGTGAGAATATCCGCGAAATAGCAAATGAAAAGACTCTCAGATTTGAAGCGCTGAGAGTCTTTTTTTTTAAAATCTGTCCCTAAGCCATCAACAATTAACCCTTGAGTGCACCCGCCAAAACACCGCGAATAAAGTATCTCCCCAGGAACAGGAAGAATATGAGCGGAACGGCAACGGTCAACAACGAAGCCGCCATCTGTAAATTATAGGGGGAGATCGTGCTCCCCTGAGTCATCGCCATCGCGACCTGGACGGTTTGTGTTTTCGGCGTGATCAGCGTCAGCGCAATGAAAAACTCATTCCATACCTGTGTGAAGATGAGGATGGCTACAGAAGCGTATGCAGGCAGTGAAATTGGAACAACGACCTTGAAAAAGATCTGGATCTTGGAAGCTCCATCCACTTCGGCGGCCTCTTCCAGCTCCCTTGGGACGCCCAAAAAGAACGTCCCCATCAATACTGAGGCCAATGGCACGTTGATGATCAGGTAGGAAAGAATTAGACCAAAATGCGAGTTTATCAAACCCGTTTTGGCCATGATCGTAGTCAACGGGATAATCACTGCCTGATAGGGCATATAAAGGGCAATGCCCACCAGGACAAAAATAACGCGTGCAAATGTTGATTTCGTCCGGCTCAAATAATATCCGCCCAAGCCTCCAAAGAAGGCAGCCAAAGCCGTCACCGCCACGGAGATGATCGAGGAATTGATGATGGGGTTCCGCATCGGGATCAGAAAGTCGCGGCTGCCAAACAGTGCACTCGTGTAATTCTGGAACTGCCATTCGCGCGGGAGCGCCAGATACGTCCGCTGTGTGATTTCGGGGAGGGTCTTCAGGGAGTTGGTGACCATCACGTAGATAGGCAGAAGATATACACAGCTTAACAGGATTAACACGATGAATACGATGACCTTGAGTGTTATGTTTTTGCTTTTCATTCGAACCACTTCTTGAGCGCGTAGATGGTATAGGGGATGACAAGAATGAATGCGATCAGAAAAATGATCACACCAATTGCCGCGCCTGCGGAGAATAGGCGTTGATCGTAAGAAGTGACGATCATATTTGTTGCCAGCACGTCGGTCGCGATGCCGGGGCCATTCCGGGTCACGATCCAGACAATATCAAACACTTTCAACGAATTGATCAATAAGAGTGAAACCAACACCAGGAGGCCGGCACGGATATTGGGAATGATGACCGAGAAAAGGATCCTGAGCTTGGAGGCTCCATCCACTGTGGCAGCCTCGATCATCTCCTGAAGTTCCGTCGTACGGAAAGAGGACTGGATAATAATGACGGCAAAGCCCAGATACTGCCAGATAAAGATCAGGATCAACCAATACGTAGCCTGCTCTGGATTGTTCGTAAACGTGAGGGGCGAATCAATTCCTATAGAACGGAGCAGGGTACTGAACACTCCCCTCTCGGGCTGGTACATCCATGACCAGATCGTTCCCGTGACGACGAAGGACATCGCGACAGGATAAAGGATAAGCGTTCGTACATATGATTCGACCCCGCGGATCGGTGCCAGCTCCAAAAGATAAGCGAGAAAAATTGCGAGTACGGTCGTTGGAACAACCCCCAGAATCAGCCATTTCAAATTGTTCTGTACGTCCACCCAGAAACGACCCTGACGAAATAAATATTGATACCATTTCAGGCCGGTAAAGGTATAGTCCGACGCAGTACTGACCCAATTCGACATGGAAACATAAAAGTTCCACAGCAAGGTTCCATACAGGATGAGCAGGAAAAGCAGGAGTGGCAATGTAAAAACGAGGAACTCTGCAATTCCTTTTCCTCGACGCTTTCGAGCTGTTTGCGCTTTTGTCGCGATCATGCTGTTCACCTGTTATGGATTAACTTATCCCGTAAGAAGCAGTTCCATTTGTTGGTCAGTGTTGGGGTAGGAACACAGGATTTCCGTGTGTTCCTACCCCAAATTATACTTAACAGATTCTCACCAGTTTTTTATGGCCACTGGTACCAGGCCGCGCCTTCCTTGACATTGAAGGTTGTCATCATATCGGCTGTTTCTGCGATAGTTGCATCAACATCCGGATTCTCGGCAGCGAAGAAGGTCGCAATGATGACCCGGTACTGTACCTGAGCAGCATTTGGCAGAATTGTGCCATGCTGGTCCAGGATCAGCTTGTCAGGATTATCAGCCACATATTGCTGCATCTCCTGGCGGATCGGATCGGGGAACTCAGTCGGGTCGATGTCTGTGCGGGCGAACAGACCGCCCTGGGTAACATCGGTCGGGATCTGCAGTTCGGGCGAGGCCACAACGTTCAGCCAGGCCTGGCACTCATCAGGATGAGGCGCCCCAACCGTGCAACCATAGGTATCGGGGTGGAAGAGCAGGATGCGCTCGGGCTTCGTCGGGTAGTTCACCGCGCCAAAATCGACATCGGGCTGCCAGTTCGAGCCTTTGATGAATGCGCCGATCGCCCAGGTGCCCATGATGGTCATGGCGGCCTGTTCAGAACCAACCGCAGAAACGGCCTGGTCCCAGGTGAGGCTGGAGTGATCGCTCATGTTTATGTAGGGCTGCAGCGCGGCAAATTTTTCCAGCGATTCCTTGAAGATGGGATCGTTAGCTACATCCACTTCGCCCTTGAAGAACTGGACGTAATACTCCGGGCCGCCCAATTCCAGCATGATGGTGTCGAGGACGAACACATCCGACCAGTTATCCTTCGAGCCGACTGCCAGACAG
>DASTJG010000494.1:0-8564 GCA_035716785.1 Anaerolineales bacterium | reverse complement strand
CCTGATTCGTCTTTAGTAAACGAAAATGTTAGTGTCAGTGTTAGAGTGACCGGCGGTTCCACACCTACGGGCAAGGTTAATATCACTGGAGCAAGCACGAATTGCTCGATCACTCTGAATTCATCGGGGACGGGAACTTGTACTGCAAGATTTAATTCATCGGGAACCAAGACGCTGACTGCAACATACCTTGGCGATAATACCCACCTCAGAAGCACTGATACTGAGTCTCACCAAGTCACAACTGCCCCGCCCACCAAAACGCGCACGCCTACCCCTCTGCCTCCGCAGCCGCTGGTGGCGATCAATGAGTTCGTACCGCGCCCCGGCCATGACTGGAACCTCGATGGCGAGGTCAACACGGGTGATGAATATATCGAACTCATCAACCACGGCGTGGTCGATGCTCCCTTGAGTGGTTACCGCCTGGATGATGAGGCCAACGTTGGCTCCAGTCCTTATAGCCTGCCATCGGTCACACTCAAGCCCGGCGAGCGCATTGTCTTCTATGGCGGCGAAACGAGCTTGCTCCTGAGTGACGGCGGCGATGGTGTACGTTTGCTCAAGCCAAACGGACAACTGGTGGATGCCTATAACTACTATGTTGTCCGTTTCCCCGATCAGTCCTATTGCCGCCTGCCCGATAACGGCGGTCTCGATGACTGGAATCAGAATTGCGTCCCGACCCCCGGTCTGCAAAACTCCTTGAGCGGAACATCGGTCAACCCACCAACAACCGGCGAGGGGGAGCCGCTCTGTCCCATTGCTGATACCCTCCCGGCAGACTTCGTGTTTGCAGAATGCCTGCCGTTCGGTCACAATATCTGGAACCCCGCCTACTGGGATCGCTTCGGCTGGTTCGATGAAAAGAATCTTCCGGAAAGCCCCGGCAAATGGCCCCTGTTCGCGGATTAAGAAAGAAGAAATCTGAGCGCTTCGCAGTCAGTGTCCAAACCATGACACACCTCGAAAAATAAAATTCGGGTGTGTCATGTTGATTTTCTGCATGAGGCTAATTCATGCAGTTTTTTCCTGGAGAGCTTCACCGTAAGCGATTTCATGTGTCGAAGGTCATAAAAGCACATCGAAGTATAATGAACGCTAATCACACCTCATGAATGAATCACCGTTAATAGATCAACTGACAAACTGCGAATGCTGTCCACGAAAATGCAGAGTGAACCGGCTGGATGGACAGGTCGGGTTTTGCAAAGTCTCTGCCGGGATGCAGATTTCCCATATCGGTCTCCATTTTGGGGAGGAACCGCCTGTCTCCGGGACAAGAGGTTCGGGGACCGTTTTTTTTGCCGGATGCAACCTGCGCTGTGTGTTCTGCCAGAATTATCAGATCAGCCAGGAGTTTCGACATACTCGGACTCTGACCCCTGATGAGCTTGCCAGCGAGATGCTGCGCCTTCAGGACGAGGGCGCTCATAACATCAATTTTGTTTCGCCTTCTCATATGATTTTTCAGATGGCTGAGTCCATCAGGCGCGCGAAACACAAAGGACTCAGCATTCCCATTGTGTACAACTCCAACGGATATGATTCAGTGGATGCGTTGCGGCAGATCAGAGGGCTGGTCGACATCTACCTACCGGATATCAAATACCTGGACAATGCAATTGGGCAGCAATTTTCAGCAGTGCGTGACTACGCGGACAGCATCCCTGAAGTTCTGCGGGAGATGCTGGAACAGGTGGGACACCTGGAAATGAACGAGGAGGGCATTGCCGTACGAGGCGTACTGGTCCGGCATCTGGTCTTGCCCGGCTGCCTGGAGAATAGCCGCAAGTGCCTCGGGTTTCTGGCAGATCTATCTCTGAATACATTTATCAGCATCATGTCACAATATTCTCCCCAATATAAAGCCTGCCATTATCCCCAGATCAACCGGACTCTGACACAAGCCGAGTATGATGAAATCACAGAGTATGCGCTTGATCTCGGTCTCGAAAATGCTTTTGTGCAGGAGTTGGAGAGCCAGGAACAGTGTGTACCTGATTTTGCGCAGGATCGTCCGTTCAACTTTGTTTGAAACCATCCGGATCTCTGTCCGTACGAAAAAGACTGCCAAACTGGCAGTCTCTTGTTTATATTTTATGAACTGAGCGCCGCGGACGGCAGCTGGAGCGCTGCATGCTAATCTTCTGCAGCTCTTTCCACTTCTTCGCGTTCGAAGACCACTTCCTCCTTGCCGGTCAGTTTTTCATCCACCTTCTGCGTGATCAGGCGCAGGTGACCGGGATGGGACACGTAGTCCAGGTCATCGGCGGGGACGGCCAGCACCGGGCAAAGCGTGAAATTATCGATCCATGTTTCGTACAGGTTGTTCAATCCCTGCAGGTAATCCGCGGAGATGGTCCGTTCGTAGGTGCGGCCGCGGTTCGAGATGCGGTTCAACAGGGTGGGGACAGATGCCCGCAGGTACACGACCAGGTCCGGGGGCGGAAGGAAGCGCATGGTCGTCTCGTAAAGCTGGCGATAGGTCTGGTAATCCCGGTAGGTAATGTGCCCCTGCAGGTATAAGTTCTGGGCGAAGATCTCGGCATCTTCATAGACGCTGCGATCCTGGACGACGGAATTGGGATGCTGTCCCAGGTCGTAGTGCGAGCGCAGGCGGTGTGCAAGGAAGAAGATCTGCGAGTGGAACGACCAGCTGTCCATATCGGCGTAGAAGTCGGCGAGATAGGGATTTTCAGCCACCGGCTCGAAGAACGGCTCCCAGCCCAGGCGGACGCAGAGCATCTCCACAAGGGTGGATTTTCCAACACCGATGTTGCCTGCCACAGCCACAAATTTTTTCATTGTCTCCCTCGGAGTTTGTTAGTTGGATTTTGCCAGTTCGGCTTCGATAATTTCCTGGAAGGCTTCGAAGGGATAGGCGCCGCCCAGGCGGTGCCCGTTGATGAAGAAGGTTGGGGTGCCTCCCACCCCGGCTTCGCCGTTTGTGTCAACTGGAAGGTTGTTGGCATATTCCATATCATCCAGGATGAACTGCTGGTACTTGTGGCTGGTCATACACGTTTCGAAGGTATCGACATTCAGCCCAAGGTCACGGGCAAATCGATTGTAGGTTTCCTGATCGAGAATGATGCCTTCCTGATTGTACATGGTCGGGTAATTATCGAATAAAGCGTTATGGTATTCCCAGTAAGCATTCTGATCGCCGGCGCATAACGCGGCTTCCGCAGAAGGAAAGGCGTTCTCGTGGAAGGAAAGAGGATAGTTTCGAAAAACAAGCCTGATCTTTCCCTTATAGGCTTCCAGCAGAGGGTTGTAGACCTGGGCATACCACCGATAGCAGAAGGGGCATTGATAATCGCTGAACTCGACGATCACAACCGGTGCATCGGCGGGACCGAGGCTGGGGAAGCCGGCCGTTTCGATGTCGTAGACGAGCGGTTCAGGGGTTGGGGAAACCGGCGGGGCTTGTACGATGAACGTTGGCGGCTGGGTGTTGTATCCCCAGACCACATAACCCAGAAGGACACCGGCAGCAAATGCCAGCACGGTGAATACGGCATAGAAGTGGGTGCGCTTGAAGGTGAACGTTTCTTCCTGACTCACCGGGGGGTCCGGAAAAACTTCCTCTTCGACGACAGGGATGTCAGGAGTTTTTTTCTTTCGAGGGGGCATGGCGGCATTATATCATGCAAGCAGAAACCGTCCGTTTGCTACTTTTGTTCCGCAAGAGCGTATTCTTAATTGGGTGATGGTCACTTGCTCTTCCGCTCCTTGGAAGTGACCATCACCTCGCTGATATTTTATTTTCAGTAGATCACGAAATAACGAAGGGAAGCCCGAAAACAGGGGTGCGGGCGTAGCCTGCACTCCTGTTTTCGGGGAAACCTCTTTACCTTCGTGAAGTACTGATTTTGGAGGTTGAAATGACAACATCACATGTTAAGCGTGAAGTCCCGTGGTATCTCTGGCCATTCGTGGCGATCTGGAAATTACTGGCAGTCATCGTCGAAATGACCGGGCGCCTCGTCGCCATGATCATTGGCATCGTGCTGATGATCGTCGGGATCCTGGTCAGCCTGACTGTTGTCGGCGCCATCGTTGGCATCCCGCTCGCGATCGTGGGCTTTCTGCTGTTCATCAAAGGGATTTTCTAAACAGATTTCCCTCTCCCATTAGGAGAGGGGAGGGCGGTTAAGCGGTATCGATTTTCGGCTGGGGCTCTCGCTTTCGAAACAGGACCAGGATCCGGTCCCGCAGCGAAGCGAGAGCTTTGCGTACCGGGGGAATGCGCATGACCAGGAGCAGGATCACGATCACCGCGTAGATCAGCGGACGGATGATCTCGCCCTGCAATCCGAAGAAGTCGCCTTTCTTGCCCAGGGCATAATGCAGGACTGCGATGGGTGCGATGAAATAGACCAGTTGGTGCAAACGTTTCCAGTTTTTCCCGAGCCGCTTTTTCCAAATATCGAAGGATGTAAACGCCAGGGGGATCAATAGCAGGAATGTGAGCGCGCCAAAAACGATATACTGTTTTTCGAGAATATTTTGGATGATCAGACTCCAGGCAAGTCCGTAATCGAGGTCAACAAAGATAATCACATGCAGGGTGGCATACAGGAACGCGTACAGCCCCAGCGTGCGGCGGCGTTTGAGAAGTTCGCGCCAGCCGAAAAGACTGTTGAGTGGTGTACAGGCCAGCGAAAGGACAAGCAGGGTAATGGCATGCCGTCCTGTGCGCTGCTCCAGGGCCTGGATCGGATTGGCGGTCAGGTTGCCGGTGAAGGCATCGATGATCAGACGCACGAGACCAGACCACGCATAGATATGGATGGCAATTTGCAGAGGGGTGTAACGTTGGAAGAAAGGTTTCATATGATTTCGTAGGGGCGGCGCTGCGAAGCGTGCCGCCCAGGGCGAGATGACCTCGCCCCTACCAATTAATAATTCTCAATCAAATCCATGTCTGCGTAAAGGGACGCGACCTCTTCGGCGTAACCGTTGAACATCAGTGTCTCGCGGCGTCCCAGTTCGCCGATGCGGCGCTCGGAGGCTTGCGACCAGCGCGGGTGCGGACGCTCCGGATTCACATTCGAATAGAAGCCATATTCGCCGGGTCCGACGGTGTTCCAGAGCGTGGCCGGCTCGTTTGCCACCAGCTCGATCTTCACAATCGATTTGATGGATTTGAAGCCATACTTCCACGGCACCACCAGCCGGATCGGCGCGCCGTTCGGGTTGGGCATCGGCTGCCCGTACAGTCCGGTTGCCAGGATTGTCAGGTCATGCATGGCTTCGTCGAGGCGCAATCCCTCCTGATATGGCCAGGGATAGAACGGGCTGTCCTGACCGGGCATCTCTTCGGGGCGATAGACCGTTTCGATGCGAACATACTTCGCGTCTGAGGTCGGCTCGGCTTCCTTCAAGAGACTGGCCAGCGGAAAGCCTTGCCAGGGGATAACCATACTCCAGGCTTCCACACAGCGCAGGCGATAGATGCGCTCCTCCTGCGGGAAATTCTTCAGCAGGTCTTCGATGCCGTAGGTCTTCGGGTTATTTACCAGTCCATACACTTCGACGGTCCAGGGTGCGGTGGTGAAATTTTTCGAAAGCGGATTGACCGCTTCCTTGTCGGTGCTGAACTCATAGTAATTATTGTAATGAGTAATATCTTCGAAGGAATTCGCGGGATCGCCGCGTTCATCCATCTTGCCGGAGGGGACGACTGGCGCTGCCTCCTCCGGGACAGCTGTTTGCGTTGCCTCGGGTGCGCACGCCGCCAGCAGCGCGGACCCGGTGAGGATGCCCGCGGCTTTGAGGAAGTCGCGCCGGGAAAGATATTGTGAGTACGGTGTGATCTCCGATGACTTAACAGGGACGGATTTGTATTTGGTATTCATAATTACCTCTTATTATCTGTCATTGCGAGTCTTCGAGAAGCAGTCTCAGTTACTGTAATTGAGATTGCTTCGGGCGGAAGAACACCGCCCTCGCAATGACGTTACTATTCTTCCAATAATGCCTTGATATTTTCTTCTGTTTCCTGATAGCGTCCTTCGCCGATATGTACATAGCGGATGTGACCTTCTTTATCGATGAGATAGAGCGTTGGCCAATAACGATTCTTGTAAGCTTTCCATGTGGCACCGTCGTTATCCTGGGTAACGGGATATTGAATATCGAAACGGGCAACCGCCTCCTTCAAATTCGTCAGATCCTCCTCGTAGGAAAACTCAGGATAATGATTGCCGATGATGATGAGCCCTTGATCCTTGTAATTTGCATACCATTCCTTCAAGGCAGGCATCACATTCTGACAGTTGATGCAGCCAAACGTCCACATCTCGATCATCACAACCTTGCCGTGCAGGTCGGCGAGGCGCAACGGGGCATCCACGTTCAGCCAGGTATCGTTCGTGAGTTCGGGGGCCGGACCGAGGTCCGGGAGCGAAGCGGATTTCGGCATGGAAGCCTCCGCCGATTGCGGATTGCCCTGTCCGGGCGCACATCCAATCAGGATGAAAGCGATCACTCCAAAAAGAAAACGTTTCATGGTCAGTCTCCTTGATGTGTCCATTCTAAGAAAACTTCCTTACGAAAGGATTACGGAAGACTGAGAGATTGGTTAAGGGAGATGGAACGTGAACTGTGTGCCTTTGCCAATTACGCTTTCGACTTGAATATCGCCCCCGTGAGCATGGATAATGCCGCGCGCGATGGCCAGCCCCAGTCCCGCGCCGGTGCCGCGCTGGCGTGACCGCGAAGTGTCGCCGCGATAAAAACGTTCGAAGATGTGTGGAATATCCTGCGGGCGGATGCCCTCGCCGGTGTCACTGACAGTCACTTCCACGCCCGAGCCTGTCCGCCGTACCCAGACGCTGACGCGTCCGCGCGCGGGCGTGTGGCGCAGTGCGTTGCTAATGAGGTTGTTGAACACGCGCCCGATTGCCTGCGTATCCATAGTAACAGGGTCGACGTCAGACTCGACCTCTCCCTCGAGCGTGATCTCCTGCTGACTGGCAAGCTGGGAGAAGGTTTCCAGAGTATCCGAGACGAGGTCGCTGAGCGAAGCCTCGGCGCGATGGAGGGGGAACCCACCCGCATCCAGCTGCGACATTTGAAAGAGATCGTCGATCAGCGCCGAAAGCGACATCACGTCGCGCTGCGCCGTGGCAAGATAGCGCTTCACCGTCGCGGGTTCTTCCACGACTCCATCTGAGAGCGCCTCCAGGACCGCGCGCATGGATGTCAGTGGTGTTTGCAGGTCATGGCTGGCCCAGGCGATCAGATCGCGGCGCAGGTCTTCGAGCTGGCGCTGTTTTTGATCGGCGGCTTGCAGCTGCTCTGCCATCTGGTTGAACGTCATGGAAAGCGCAGCCACCTCATCGCGCCCGGTCACGGGCACGCGCGTCTGCAGGTCGCCCCGGGCCAGTTCCTCTGCGGCGCCCTTGAGCAGGTGGATGCGCTCGGTCACCGTGCTGGAGAGAAAATATCCCAGGATGGTCGCGATCCCGCCCGCGAAGACCAGCAGGACAATTGCCAGCAGCAGGTCATGTTCACTGGCAAACATCAGCTCCGCGGAAAACCAGACATTGAAGAAGGTGAGAAAACTTGCGAGTACATACCCGCCCAGTAACGTCCAGCGCAGGGTCGGTGAACGATTGACCCAGCCCAGGCGATAGGCGGCATATCCCACCAGCGCGGAGGCAAGCGCGGTAATGCCCAGGAACACTGCCATCAGCCCCAGTTCGTTGGAGGGCGGGGACATGAGCAAGTTGAAGAACGCCAGCGAAATGGCCAGGATCGCCAGGACGCCAATCGTCAGGCGGGCAAGCATGGGAACGCGGGAGAAAGATAGTTTCATAAAAATTATGTAGGGGCGGCGTCATGCCGCCCGGGGCGAGATGACCCCGCCGGTGCGGGGTGACCTCGCCCCCACAGATTATGGTTCAAACTTATATCCCACACCCCACACCGTCAACAAACGCGTGGGATGCGATGGATCCAGTTCGATCTTTTCACGCAGGCGGCGCACGTGCACGGTCACGGTGCCGGGGTCGATGTATTGCGCGCCGCCCCAGATGCGCTCGAGCAACTGCTCGCGCGTAAAGACCTGTTTGGGATGCTGGGCCAGCAAATACAGCATGTCGAATTCCTTGGCGGTCAATTCCACCGGGGTATTGCTTACAGTGACGACCCGGCTGCGCGGATTTATACTGAGGTCAACAAATTCCACGGAGCGCTCAGACTCAGCCTCGGGTTGTTCCCGTCCGAGACGGCGCATCACCGCCCGGACGCGGCTCACCAGCTCCTGCGGACTGAACGGCTTGACTACGTAATCATCCGCGCCCATTTCGAGCCCGGCGATGCGGTCGATCTCCTCGCGGCGCGCCGTCAGCATGATGATCGGCACATTGGAGCGATCACGCAGCCAGCGGGTAAGAGAGAGACCGTCGACCTCGGGGAGCATCAGGTCCAGGATCACGAAATCGGGTTTCTGTTTTTCGAAGATATTCATTGCCTGTTTCCCATCTGGAGCGATCTGCACCTGGTACCCGGCGCGCTTGAGGTACAGGCTGACCACTTCTGCAATACTG
>DASTJG010000493.1:0-2358 GCA_035716785.1 Anaerolineales bacterium | reverse complement strand
GCACATCTGTGGATATTCTTTAAAACCGGACGGGTCAATACAGCGGATATTCGCCAAATTCAAACACTTCCGGGAATAGCCAGTAGCACACCTCGGCAATACAGTTATCGCACCCAGGTACGCATTCACGATGCGCGTGTCTGGGTCACGTTAAGAGTGATACCAGATGAACAGCCTGACATCAATCGTTTGTATATTTTGGATGGACGCTATATTTCTCCCGATGCCAAAGAAGTTGTCGCTGAAAAATTTCTGGATACCACATACAATCTAACTGTAGGGGAGGTGGTTACCATTACCAGATCCGATGGCAGAGATGTCGACTTGCCGATTGTCGGTATTGCTTATGATGTCATGTATGATACTTATCGTCTTGAGCAGGCACCTTATTTATATGTGAGCGAGAGCACCCTGCGTAATCTTTTCCCTGATAAAGATACCTGGGACTCGTCTCTTGGATTGAGATTAACTGATCCGCAGGCAGTTGACCGTGTACTGGCTGAAATCGAAGCCCTTCACAGCACAAAATTTGTCGAAATGCATACTGACTGGCGGGACGTAAAAGAATCGGCACTTTTCAGGGTACAGCTGGCTTCTGTTTTCCTGAGCGCTTTTAGTTTTTTTTCCATCCTGGCGACCATCATTATTATCATTGGTGTCATTAATTCGACCATCCTTTCGCAGATCAGGCAAATTGGCATTCTTAAAGCATTGGGCTTTACTGGCGGACAGATCCTGCTTGTCTATGTTGGGCAATATGCTGTTTTGAGCCTGATTGGAACCACGCTTGGATTCTTACTTGGGATGATACTGGCGCCGGTCCCAATGCAGGCAGTTACTGCATCGCTCAATACTACCTTCCGGCCGTCTTTCAGCTTTTCCCTGTTCGTTTCGGTGTATTTGATCATTACCGGCGCGACGGTACTGACTACTCTAAGTGCAGCCACACGTGGCACGCGAGTCAACATTATTAAAGCGATTGCGATTGGCGCAGAAGCACCTAACAAAAAAATGTTCTGGGGGGCAAAGCTGGCGAATGCTCTGGGCGCATCGGTCAGTGTTGTTATGGGATTGAATGATATCTTTGTCAGACCGTTTCGTTCATTTCTCGCGGGACTGAACCTGGTTTTGGGCGTAATAGGAATTGTCTTCGGACTGGCACTTTCCGACACGATCAAAACGTATAAGGAAAATCCTGCCCAGTTGGGGATCGTTTACGATGCGATCGTTACCCGTCAGCAGGTCAGCGATCATCTCACCCAGCGGCGGTTGATGAAAGCGCCGGGCGTGGATGCTTTCTACGGGGAGCTTCAGGTTAAAGCCTGGACTCTCGATGAACACACTTTTAAAGTCCGTGCGGTAAATGGGGAGTTGGATCAGTTTCCCTTCCAAATTCAGGATGGTCGTTTTTTTCAGCCGGGGACCAACGAGGCGATCGCCGGGAAGGGATTGTTAACCTGGCTGGGATTGGAAGTGGGAGATACGATCACTCTTCGACTGGAAGAGAAGGACGGCCCGGCTGCCACCTGGGTCATTGTTGGAATCTATCCTGAGCCGGGAGATGCCGGGCAGCGCCTGATGGTTGATCTGTCCAGTCTAAGCCGACTCGTAAAAAACAATGAACCGACAACGTACTACTTGAAGTTAAGTCCCACCGCGGACATCCCGAGTATTCGAAGCTATCTGGCCCCGCGCAAAGATTCAGATATAAGCCTTGCCACCGTCGGAGAGTCCATCCCTGATTCGGTGATCTATCTGCAAATTGCCATTTTTGCCCTGGCTGGAATTTTGATTGTCATTGCCCTCGTCAATGTCCTGATCATGTCCCTGCTTGCGGCGCAAGAGAAGACACGTACGGTGGGCATCCTTAAAACCGTTGGAATGACCCCGGCACAGGTTGTCGCGATGTTCAACACCACTGCGGCGAGCCTCGGCGCGCTGGCTGTTTTCATCGGCATTCCACTGGGTTTGTTCGTGACAAGGGACTTGCTCTCGGCGATGTCCGATTCATTCGGTTTTGGAAAGGTCAATGTTTCACTCGATATCACCCAGGCCGTGATCTTAATCCCATTCATTGTCATTGTTAGTATTTTGGGAAGCTATCTTCCAGCGCGCTGGGCCGCCAATCTATTTATCGTCCAGGTCTTACGCAAGGATTAGATTCCCATCAACTCGGAAGGCTTTTCAAGAACGTTGTAACAATTTCCCGGAACTCTTGCGGCTGATCCATATTAGGCAAGTGCGCTGCGTCCTGGATGATCGTTTTTCGGGCAGACGACAGTTTCTCTGCCAGATAATCGGCCGCAGCAAGAATATAAGGCGTATCATGTGCGCCAACGATGATCAAAATGGGGATAT
>DASTJG010000492.1:0-7763 GCA_035716785.1 Anaerolineales bacterium | reverse complement strand
CTGCGCGACCGGACAACCGCAATGGTGGAAGATACCATTGCGCAGGTGCGTTCGAACCCAGCCAAAATCACGATGGATTTTAAAAATTACGAGCAACTGGAACACGTATCCGACGCGGCATAGACATAAGTCATAAGTGGGGGAAAAAGTCAATCCAAAGTTCCTGACCACCGCCTCGAGGAGCATCTACACGAGATTCAATAGAAATATAGGTTTCCTGTTGCTGCCCTATGGCTCATTCTCCTGGGCCTGTCCGCGTTCGTCTCGATGGGCGGTTTGGGCGTGATCCTGGCACTCCTTGCCATAGCAGCGGGCGTCTTCATTATAAAAAATCCAGAAGCATTCACCCAGCCTCGATTTAGTCTTTCCTGGGTGAACGCTTCTGCTTCTCCCCCAACTGGCGGAGACAAACACTCCCCGGCTGATGGATGTGCCTGGGGAGTGTTTGTTGTACTATAAATTCAGACCAAATGTACATCTAGTTGTCCGTAGGTTTCAAATTCTGCAATTGGTGGTCGTACTCAAACCACCAGCCATGTAGTCACACTGAGCAATAGCTCAATTTGAAGGAGATTCTCATGAAGAAGTGTAATGAAATAATGACGAAAAACCCTGTTTGTTGCCTGCCAAATGACAGCGTGGCAAAAGCAGCAGAATTGATGAAGAGCGAGAACATCGGTTCAATCCCTGTTGTTGAAAACGGGCAAACACAAAAGTTGGTGGGCATTGTGACCGATCGTGATCTTGCTTTGAAAATCATAGCCGAAGCGCGCGATGCCAAGTCCACGAAAGTAGAGACGGTGATGACGAATAAGGTTGTCACCTGTCGTGCTGACGATGATTTGCAGAAAGCCCTGGATGTGATGGCTGAACATCAACTGCGCCGTATTCCTGTTGTAGATCACGACAATAGGATTGTAGGAATCATTGCGCAGGCAGATGTGGCGACACGTGCTGGTCAGCCGGAAAAAACCGCTGAAATGGTTAAGGAAATTTCGCAAGCCAACGGAAAGTAAAAAAATTTTTGCAGTCACAAGAATGATCGATAAACAAAGGAGAGATGAAATGCCTAACAAAAGAATGAGCAAATCCCAGTTCGTGACCACTCTCGCCGAGAAAAGCGGCCTCAATAAGCGGCAAGCCATGTCAGCGCTCGATACGATCAACATGATAGTTGCCCAGCAGCTCGGCAAGCGAGGACCGGGCGAAGTTCTCATCCCAGGCCTGCTAAAACTGAATGTTGTTGACAAGCCTGCCACGCGCAAGCACGAAGGGATCAACCCCTTCACCAAGGAGCCGATGACCTACAAGGCAAAAGCGGCGCGCAAGGTGATAAAGGTGAGGCCGCTCAAAGCACTGAAAGATACCATATAAGTTCGTGCCTTCCCGCCAGTGTGGCTGACAACTTCTCATCTTGCTGAATTGGAAAATGAACATGAATTCTATGCGCCCCAATTTGCGCCTTATCGCTATTTACGGAACTCTGTCGATGCTGCTGCTCCTGTCGGCATGTTTCACCCTGACAGAGACTCCCTCTGCGGCGCAGTTATTGTTGGTTACGCCAGTACAAATAGATGCAGCCGCACTGACCCAGCAGAAGAATGACACTAATAATCAGACGGCAGTTGCCGCCGAAGTTGTGCGCGCCAATGCGCAGGCAACCTTAAATTCAGCTAATGCAACGTTGGGCGCGGTTCAGACCCAGCAGCAAAACGATGCCAATATCATTGCGGCTACAGCCGAAGTCGCGCGTGCCAATGCACAGGCGACCTTAAATTCGGCTGGGTCAACTCAGAGCGCCGCGCTGACCCAGGATGCGATCCGGCAAACCCAGATGGCAGATCTGGCGACAACAGGTGCACAGGCCATCATAAATCAACAATTTAAAGATCAACTCGCCGCCGGCACCCAGACAGCAATTGCCAATAACATCTCTACACAAGCCCAATTCGCTGCCGCGACATCCCAACAGTATGCCCGCCAGCGCGAAGAGCAACGGCAGGGACCCATCACATTCGTGTGGATGTGGTGCCTTCCAATGTTCATTGTGCTGTTCGCGGGTTTGGTTCTTTGGGGAATCTGGCGCCGGTTGACGATCCAACAGGACAACCAACGCATTCTTGAAAAACCCATTGATACGTTGCCGGCACCGGCAGTGGAAGTGCCACATCATCATCATGCTGGTTCGTTGCCGTATTTGGATAGCGATATTGCCGATGACGGTTATCAGGTCACAAATCCGGATGATCAGGTGGAACAGTGGCTTGATGAAGTCAAGGACAAATTGCTGGACAGGGATGAGAAGGATAAAGATGATAATACAGACAATTGATCCACGGCAGTTTGCTCAAAAAGCCCGGCAAATCAGAGTTCAGGTATCGA
This sequence comes from Anaerolineales bacterium, assembly GCA_035716785.1. GTDB lineage: Bacteria > Chloroflexota > Anaerolineae > Anaerolineales > Villigracilaceae > Defluviilinea. The sequence continues at coordinate 5,381 of DASTJG010000492.1, read as the reverse complement.
CAGTCCTCACAAGATGGGGATTGCTGCCACGATTTAAACGCTGGCGATTAGCACAGGATCCAGGCACAGGAATGGTGGTGCTTTTTGGCATTCTCAATGACCGATACATTGCCACTCATACCTCAATCCCCTTCAGTGATTACTTCGATCCGCGCGTATTGCATGAACTCGCAAATGAACTGCAAGTGCAAATAGGGTCCTGCAACAGCGCTGGGCTCCGCTACGCCTTCATCCTGGATCGGGGCGAGCTCGGCAGGTTGCCGACGCACGTAGACTTCCCCTTCGTCGAGAACGGCAAACTTTTGGTCAGGGTTGTTTACAGTGATAACCCGCCATCCAGACCAGATCCACCTGTAGACACCACAATGGTTGATGATCACACGCTGGTGCGCCAGGGCGTGGGAGCGTTCCTGAAGGTCTTTGACGACATTAAACTGAGGGACGATGCCCTACAGCTCTCCGCTCAAAACCTGCCCCCGATTGTGGTCATAGACGAAAATGAATTTAACAAACGCGTAGCAGAACACGAAGCCAATCGGCAGAGGAGTAAACGCATCAGGAAGTTATTCGATGGTATTGCCGAGGAAAAAAGTCAATGAGACTGAATTTGCTCTTTATCGTTATGTATTTGCTTACCCTACTGGCTTATCCGATCGTATTTGTGCACGGTAAACTACGCTGGTTTTCAAGTTCAAGAGAAAGTATTCCTCCGGCGAATTCATTCGTTGCTATTCCTGGCAGGCCGGTCAGATGACGAATTGGATGTTATGAACGTACGAAAGAAAGGTGAGCATGCGTACTCAAAGGATTTATTTTCCAGGACACCAAACTCTCTGCGTTTTCCCCGGTGAGCGTTCGGATCTGGCACAAGCTGTCTCAGAATTGGGATTGAGAAGCCGTTACCCAGTGATCGTACTGATCGGCGGTGCGATGGATGAAAAACAGGCGACCGTGACTCGACAGGCAATCGAAACCATTTCCAGGACCGCAGCAGACCTGTACGCTGTCGTCATTTGCGGCGGCACCGACATGGGAATTATGGCTGAAATCGGCCAGATCAGGTCGCGGAAGGGTTACAAATTCCCGTTGGTTGGCATAACACCCGAAAAGCTGGTCACCTGGCCCGGTGGCCCGCGCAGCATAAAGTTTTTATGGTGGGGGCAAAAGCGTTGGCAATTGGAGTCTCATTATTCCCATTTCATCCTTGTGCCCGGCACCCAGTTTGGAGATGAGTCTCCCTGGATTGTCGATGCAGCCAGCCTCTTATCCAAAGACCATCGGTCTGTGACGATCTTGATCAACGGTGGAGAGGTTTCGCGGAAAGATATCGAATTGAGCTTGGAGAAGGGTCGTCCGGTCATCGCTTTGAGTCGTACAGGGCGTCTGGCAGATGAATTGGCGAGACAGCCAGAGCGGAACAAATTGATTGCCGTAGTCCCAGCACAAGCCGAGCAGCGGATTGTTGAAGCGATCCAAGCTGCCCTTACGATGCCCGAAAAAAGTTTCGTGACTCCCTTGATTATGCCTGAAAAGGTAATCAGCACAACGTGAATTCCTCGGCCGGATCGAACAAAACCCAAATGAAACGTTAAATAATGTGGTCATGCGTAATTTCAATCGGATGACCATGGAATGGAAAATGGCATGAGAACACTATATGGGCCAATCTTTACCTTACGGCCTTACGAGCGGGCATCCAGGAAACCCTGGGGAAGTACAGCCGGTTTGTGATGCCCGGCCTGGGAATTCAATGTTGCTGGGAAGCCTGCCGGTGAATGTGTCAACGACGGGTGGGAACGGGAAAGGCGTCAGATTGGTGAAAGACGAATAGCAAAAGGACACAGCTACCCCGAGTTTCCAGACACCTTTTGGACCTTTGGCGTTCCATCTATCAATTGGGGATTCGCGGCGTTGAACGCGCTCAATACTGGCCGCTCTTTTTCTGGACTTTGTTCCGGCGTCCGCGTCTGTTCCCGCTGGCGATCACATTTGCCATCTACGGCTTCCATTTCCGTCAGGTGATTGAGCTGTATATCGAATGATGGATAGGTATGGCAATGCGACCGCCTTGGTCTGTCGACAAGCTATATACAAAGTGGAATCAACTAAGGAGTTCTTTTGGATCAAAATAAAATAACGATCGAGCGCGATAAGAAAATTGCTCTCGTGGCGCACGACCATAAAAAACGCGATTTGGTCGAGTGGGCAAAGTACAACCAATACCTCCTGGCGCATCATACGATCTATGCTACGGGTACAACTGGCGCGTTGTTGGAGCAGGAACTCGGTTTTCCCATTCATAAACTTGAGAGTGGGCCGCTGGGCGGGGATCAGCAGGTTGGAGCCAAAATCGTTAACGGCGATATCGACTTTCTGATTTTCTTTTGGGATCCACTGGAGTCCATGTCTCACGATCCGGATATAAAAGCGCTTTTGCGGATGGCTGTCGTGTGGAATATTCCCATTGCCTGCAATCGGTCAACGGCAGACTTCATGATCTCGTCACCTCTCATGGATGAGGAATACGATCGCTTGCTGCCCGAATATGATGAATACAGGAAACGGACGCTGGCAGAAATTGTGCCGGATGGAGTTCTCTCGCATAAAAAATACGAATGAATATGGAGTTGACAAAATGGTAGAAAAAACAAGCAATGGAAAAATCAAAAAAGTATCCAGAGGGATGCGAAAGCATGCACGACGAATGAAGCAAGAGTCTCGTAAAACAGGCGTCCCTGTCAATGAATTGAAAAAAAGGGTACGCTCACCACAAATACCCAAAAAAGAGGCTTAGCAATGGAAAGATCGAAGTGCACAAAAATATTGAATCGTGAATTTGCAATCGCAGCTTTGGGATTGGCCAAAATAGTTTCAACGTAAAAGAATATTCCGAGCGGGCGCTTCTGAAAGCCACAATTCTCAACTGAGGAAGCTCATTCGAATTGAACCAATAATTTCAACACAAACAGGCGGAGCACATTCCGCCTATTTGTGTTTTAAGTCGGTCATTAAAGTATAAGCAGCATGAATGTCCCTTTACATGATTTCAAATGCCGCCATAATAGGTTCAGGCGCGCCCAGCTCCTGTCCGCGTTTGCCGGGAGAACATCCGCCCACTTCCAAACGGAATTCGCCAGGCTCAAGCGTCAACCTGCCATCATCATTATAGAACGACATCATCTCAGGAGTAATTGTGAATTTCAAGTTGTGACTTTCTCCTGCTTTGAGAAAGACTCGTTCAAAACTGACCAGATGATGCAACGGAACAATGGTCGAGGCGTGGAGATCGCTGAGGTAGAACTGGGCCACCTCGGCTGCGTCTGAATCGCCGCAGTTGGTCAGGGTCAGGCTGAGGTTGAGGGAATCCCCAAGAGCCAACCTCGTTTTCTCAAGTTGTAATTCCGAATATTCAAAGCGACTGTAGCTGAGTCCAAAGCCGAAGGGATAGAGCGGCTCTTCGGTCATGTAGCGATAGGTGCGCCCCTGCATGCCGTAATCATCAAAGGGAGGCAATTGATCGAGGGACCTGGGGAACGTGAGTGGGAGCCTACCAGAAGGCGAGACGTCGCCAAAGAGCACAGCTGCAACGGCGCGGCCGCCTTCCATGCCAGGATACCAGACAAAGAGGATCGCATCCACCATGTCTTCGACTTCGCCCAACGCAATGGGACTGCCACCGGTCAGGACCAGCACGATCTTCGTGCCATGGATCGCAAGCTCCCTGATGTAATCAATTTGACTTTGGGGCAGCTCAATACTCGCACGGTCGCCATTCTCCGACGAGAGCAGGGACTCGCCTTCCTCGCCTTCGAGGAATGAATTGAATCCCGCGCAGACGATCGCTACATCGGAGGATTGTGCCATGCCAGGCGCCCACGTGTTCTTAATCTCACGCGGGTGTTTGAGGGGCGCGCCAGAGGTGTATTCCATGCCCATGCCTTCAGGGATACGGCCCGTGATGCCCTCCAGCAGAGTGACCATGCGGTCGTTGAAGCCATAATAATTTCCGAGTAATACTTCCAGGCTGGCAGCCGTAGGACCGGTGACAAAAATCTTTTTTGTGGAAGGCTTGATCGGCAGGATATTCTCTTTATTCTTCAGCAGCGTTACAGCTTCCGTCGCCGCATGATAGGCAAGCTGACGATGTTCCTCACAGGCAACCACGTCCATCGGAATGGACGTGAAAGGCACGTCCGCCTGGGGATCAAACATACCGAGCCTGAAACGTGTGGTCAAGGTGCGTTCGAGCGAACGATCCACGTCGGCTTCCGTAATAAGACCGCGCTGGATCGCCTCGGGGATCGCGTTGAAGACATGATCACACCCCAGGTCACACCCGTACCGCAATGCCAGTGCAGCGGACTCGGCTGCGTCTTTCGTGACTTTGTGGTTGAGATGGAAGTCGGACAGCGCGCCACAATCGGAGACAAAGTGTCCTTGAAACTGCCATTCGCCGCGCAGAATCTCTTCGATCAGAAGCGAGCTGGCACAGCAAACTTCACCGAGTGTGCGGTTGTACGCGCCCATTACTGCTTCGACATTCGCTTCGGTCACCAGTTTTTTGAAAGCAGAAAGATAGGTATCGTATAGCTCACGCTTCGTCACAACGGCGTTAAACATGTGACGATCCTTTTCAGGTCCCGAGTGAACAGCATAATGCTTGGCACACGCCGCGGTCTTGAGATATTTGGGATCATCGCCTTGAAGTCCTTTAACGAATTCCGCGGCCATTTCGCCGGTCAGGAACGGGTCTTCACCCCAGGTCTCCTGTCCACGCCCCCAGCGCGGGTCGCGAAAGATATTGACGTTCGGCGACCAGAACGTTAGTCCTTGATACTGGGCGGTATATCCGTTACGGCGCAACGCGGCGTGATATTTGGCGCGTCCCTCATCGCTGATCGCGGTCGCGACTCGACGGATCAATTCCTTGTCCCATGTGGCAGCCATCGCAATCGCCTGTGGGAAGACCGTGGCGCGTCCGTTGCGGGCGACACCGTGTAAGGCTTCGTTCCAATAGTTATAGGCAGGAATCTTCAGGCGCGGCACACCGTGCGCCGGGTGATTCATCAAGCCTATTTTTTCCTCCAACGTCAAACGCCCTACTAAATCCTTTGCGCGTTCAGCAAATGACAGCGAGGTATCGAGATACAAAAGTTTTTCCGATGTGCTGGTCGTACTCATGCAATGCTCCTTATAACAAAATTGCGCAAGCCGCTGTACCCTGCCGAGCACTTCCCTCGGCGGGGAAAACGCCGTGAAAGCCTAAGAGTTACTCGACAAAACCCAACTCATTGAATAATTTGGATGGGCGGCAACCAGAAGGTTGGTTTCGAATAGCTGCTTCGACAGGTATTCTATCGCAATCGCAGTACCTGTCGGTC
>DASTJG010000491.1:0-31140 GCA_035716785.1 Anaerolineales bacterium | reverse complement strand
AATTCGGAATTGGTTAAACTACAAATCATCTTAAGATGTTTTCCGTCATTGCGAGGAAGTCCGAAGGACTGACGAAGCAATCTGACTTACAATTTACAAACAAAAGACGTGCATGAGATTGCTTCGTGGCGCACTCGCCCCCTTAAGGCTCGGCGCCACTCGCAATGACAGAACCAGGTATTAGCGTTGAATGCGCGCCGAGCCACCCCTGGCGAATGCTCGCACCTGGTCAACGGTCGCCATGGTGGTATCACCGGGGAAGGTCGTCAGCAAGGCACCGTGCGCCCATCCCAGATTGACCGCTTCCTGCTCCGACTCGCCGCTCAACAGGCCGTAGAAGAAACCGGAGGCAAACCCATCCCCGCCGCCCACGCGGTCATGGATGTTGAGTTCACAGGTCGGGGAGACATAGGTTTGGCCATCGATCCATGCCACCGCGCCCCAGGAATGATGGTTCGTCGAATGGACTTCGCGCAATGTGGTCGCCACGATTTTGACTTTCGGATACTTGGCAGTGACCTGGCCGATCATGCCAAAGAAAACGCTCGGGTCGAGCTTGGATTTTGCCGCGACGTCCGGTCCGGGAATTCCCAACCCCAATTGCAAATCTTCTTCATTGCCAACCAGCACATCCACATTCTCGACGATTGACTTGATCACAGACTGGGCGCGTTCCTGTCCGCCCCAGATATTCCAGAGCTTGGCACGATAGTTCAGATCGAAGGAGGTCACGGCCCCAACGGCTTTGGCAGCCTTCATGCCTTCGGCGATCAATTCGCCAGTCGTTTCCGACAGCGCCGCAAAAATTCCGCCGCTGTGGAACCAGCGCACGCCACCTGCAAAGACGGTATTCCAGTCGATGTCACCGGGCTTGAGATAGGCTGCCGCCTCGTTGCAGCGATTGTAGAACACGACCGGGGCGCGTACGCCATAGCCGCGGTCGCTGTAGACGGTCGCCATGTTGGGGCCGTTCACGCCGTTGTGCTTGAAGCGCTTGTAGAATGGTTTGACACCCATGGCTTTGACGCGCTCAGCGACCAGATCGCCGATGGGGTAATCCACCATCGCAGTGACAATGCTGGTGTTCAGACTGAAGCAGTCCGCCAGGTTGGCGGCACAGTTGAACTCGCCGCCGCTGACATGGATCTTGCACTCGGTTGCCTTGCGAAACGGGATCAGGCCCGGGTCGAGCCGGTGAACCAGCGCGCCGAGGGAAACAAAATCCAGCGCGCCGTTCGGAAGTATATCGAGTCCATATTGCATGATTGTTCTCCTATGTTTTTCACTATGCAGTGTAGTGTGCATCAATGTCATCCTGAGCGAAGCGAAGGAGCCCGCCGCTTTGCGGCGGAGACTCTTCGGTCGCGGAGAACGCTCCCTCAGAGTGACACTAAGATCGTTATTATTCTGGTGTCCACTCCGTGTGGAAAGCGCCTTCCTTATCCACGCGGCGATAGGTGTGCGCGCCGAAGTAGTCACGCTGGGCCTGAGTCAGGTTGGCAGGCAGGCGCGCGCTGCGATAGGCATCGTAATAAGCCAGTGCAGAACTGAACGCCAACGCCGGGATGCCGGCCTTGGCAGCCAGTGCCACTACCTTGCGTAACGAGCGCTGGCGGGTATTCATTGCCCTGACAAATTCGCGATCCATCATCAAGTTGGGCAGATCCGGCTTGCGCACGAAGGCCTGGCGGATATCGTTGAGGAAGCGGGCCCGGATGATACAGCCGCCGCGCCAGATGCGCGCGATCTCGCCATAGTTCAGGCTGTAATCGTATTCCTTGCTGGCCATGCGCATCAGCCCAAACCCCTGAGCGTAGGAACAGATCTTGGCCGCATACAAGGCGTCGCGTACCCACTGGACGACCTGCTCAGGCTTTCCGGTGATCTTCGGCTTGGGTCCCTTGAGCTTCTTCGATGCCCTGACACGTTCCTCTTTGTACGCCGAGATGATGCGCGATTCCACGGCCGCGTTGATCGTCGGGGTCGGCGCGCCCAGATCGAGGGAATTCTGACTCGTCCACTTGCCCGTGCCTTTTTGCTGAGCCTCATCCAGGATCAAATCGACGACTGCCGTACCCGTCTCAGGATCATTCTTCGAGAAAATCTCGGCTGTGATCTCGATCAGATACGACTCGAGTTCGCCGCGATTCCACTCGGTGAACACTTCATGCAAGCGGGCGTTATCCAGGCCAAGACCGCGATGCAGAATATCGTACGACTCCGCGATCAATTGCATGTCGCCATATTCGATGCCATTGTGTACCATCTTGACGTAGTGACCCGCGCCGCGCGGTCCCATGTACGCCACACACGGTTCCCCATTCACCTTGGCGCTGATCGCTTCGAAGATCGGCTTGACCAGCTCCCAGGCTTCCGGCTGTCCGCCCGGCATGATAGACGGTCCCCACAGCGCACCCTGCTCACCGCCGCTGACGCCTGTGCCGATGTAAATGATACCTTTGGCTTCCAGTTCTTTCGAGCGGCGTTCGGTGTCCATGAAGTAAGTATTGCCGCCATCGATCAGCAGATCGCCCGACTCGAGGAAATCTTTGATGCCCGCGATCGCCGCGTCGACCGGCTTCCCGGCGGGCACCATCATCATGATGCGGCGCGGGCGCTCCAGCGCAGCCAGAAATTCCGGCAGCGTGTTAAACCCAGCCAAATTTTTGCCCGGATATTTTGTGTTGAAGGCTTTTACTTTTTCAGTATCGATGTCATAGCCGGCCACATGAAAGCCGTTACGTTCCATATTGAGAGCCAGCATATGTCCCATGACTCCCAATCCCATAAAACCAAAATTTGCCTTGAACATTTCTTCTCCTATGAGTTTCTATCGAACATTTCTAAAGGCACCAGAAGCACCAGCTTGCCTACACGAAAACGCTCGATTTTGATGTTGTTATTTTTTTCGATACAAAATTTCGCCTGCTTTCGGCACGTACAAGACACCTTCATCTTCCTTGTCTTGCCAGTCCTCCAGATTGACTTTGCCCGGATCAAGATAACCGAGATTCAATCGCGCACAATCTTCCGCAGAGATCTTGCTTGCCAGGGTCACGCGTACATTCGGCTTTTCGATGCCGTGCTCCATCACGCCCGAGCCGCGCAAGTGAGTGCTGTGCGCCAGCACGCCGAGCGGGACATGTTTGAAACGCTCCCAATCATGCAGGAAGTACGGCAGGATGTGATAACCGATCTCGTAAATATATTTTCCATGTACGTGACTGACCACATCCAGATGCGGCGCGTAGATCACGACCTCCCCACCAACTGCCACAGCCGGCTCGAGCTTGTACATCGCCTTCGCCCCGGTCCAGAGTTCATCGTACATCGGAGGTGCGCACGACAGGACGCGCTGGAACGGTCGCGCAGCATCTACCCAGCGGATGTGACGCTGCGCGGAAAGGTCCGCTGCTTCGCTCCACGCCGACAGGTGATCGCCGATAAACAGCCCACTTAAGTCATGTCCCTGCACCATCAATGCGATCAGCGTGAGCGGTGTCTTCAAACGTTCCGCCGCGGCATTGATCATGGCACGCACCGGCGTATCCTTGATCCCGATCGTGCCGACCACGCCCGCCAGCGCGCCGAGCCAGTGTGTGGCATTGATCATGTCTGGGCCGGAGATGCCTGGGAAGAGATATTTCGCGCCGCCAGAGAATCCCACCACCTCATGTGGGAACGTGGGGCCGAGGATGACGATGTGATCGTATTCCAGCGCGGCCTTGTTAATGCGAATATTGACTTCGTCCGGCAGCGACGAATGCCAGTTCTCCCCAGCGATCTCTTTGATTTCGTCCTGCTCGATGATGCCCAGTGACGTCAGAACAGAAGGCGTATTCCATTCATGGTTAAGCAGACCGACATGCTTGAACAACGTGGTTCGTTCCTCAGCAGAGATCCCAACCAATCTGTGAATGCTCTCTTCATTCAGGGGAGGGTGAGTTCCCAATGCCACCATGAAATCAAGTTGCTTTGTGTCATGCAGCACACCCACGAGCGTACGGAACAGGAAAGGCAATGGCAGGGAACGCGTATGGTCAGGGATTAAAACAAGCACGCGCTGATTTTGGAGCTTACCGTCGAGTCCCTTATGCAGGGTCTCGAGGATTTGGTCATTCGAGAGGAGTTGATCGGGAGGAGAGATTGCCTGTGAATAAATCATATTTATTTCTCGTAGGGGCGCAGCATGCTGCGCCCCTACCATTACACACCGCTAAAAGCAGAGAACCCACCGTCGATGGGGATTACCACTCCGGTCACGAAGGAAGCGGCCGGTGAGACCAACCACAACGTCGCACCGAGCAGGTCTTCGGGAGTCCCGAAGCGTCCCATCGGCGTATGCGCCAGGATCGATTGGGCGCGCGCGGTCGGTGCACCTGTTTCCTTCTCCATCATCAAAAAACGATTCTGCTCGGTGAGGAAAAATCCCGGGGCAATCGCATTGACTCGAATACGCGGCGAGTAGTTCTGCGCCATGTGCACTGCCAGCCACTGCGTGAAGTTCGTCACTGCCGCCTTTGCCGCCGAATATGCCGGGATGCGCGTCAACGGACGAAGGGCATTCATCGAAGATATATTGAGGATCACGCCCTCGCCACGTTCTGCCATATTCCGCCCGAACACCTGGCACGGCAGGATCGTGCCCAGCAGATTCAGATCACTGACGCGCCGAAACCCATCGAGCGGCAGATCGAAAAAGGACAGATCCGCCGAAGTAGTTGCAGAGGGATGGTTGCCGCCGGCTGCGTTGATAAGGATATCCACCTTGCCGAATTCAGCTTTGATCGTCTCACTCGCTTGCTGCAGAGTCTCAGGATTGAGCACATCGCCGTAAACGCGTACAGCGCGTCCCTTGACCATGTGCGGAAAACGCTCGATGACTTTCTGGGCGAGTTCCTGGTCACGGTCGAGGATCACAACGTTGGCATTGAAACCCACCAGCGCACAGGCGATCTCGCTACCGAGCACTCCTGCCCCACCGGTTACCACGACCGTGCAATCTGATAAATCATATAATGAGCGAAGTTCTTCCAGATTCATCTTTGTTCCTTGAGCAAATCCAAATGCTTGCCAAAATGTGTCTTCAGCCCAGCGTAATAGGCATCACCATGTTTAACGAGCGCCGCTTTCAATTCTGTACCGAACTCCGTGAGCGCCGAACCAAACGTGACATGCAATACCTCGCGCGCGTGAAAGTCTTCTAATAGTGAAGGCAGATCATTCGTTTGGGGCAACGCATCCAACTTCGCTGAAACGTGATAGGTCCGCTTATCCGTTTTGTAGCGTTCACGTCCAAGCGAATATATCTTCAAGAAAAGATCCGGCTCGTGCTCCGCGAGCACGCGCAACGCCTCAAGATAACTTGTCCCTGCCGTCTTGACATGAATACGTTCCCCCCAATGTTTCGCGATCAATGGATAGACGCTGAATTTATCCGAACCGGAGTGCAGACTCAATTTGTAAGTTCCAAAATGCGCCGTCACCGCGGCATGTTTCGCCAGTTCGGCATCCAGCGCATTCAGATCGCCGATATAGTCCACGCCCTTTTCGAAGCGGCCAATAAAGCGTGGCGCGAGTGATGTAAAGCGCACACCCAGACGCGTCAATTCGCTGGCGATGAAGAAATGTTCGAGCGGCGTCGTGGGCGAATCGGTTTCATCCACAGACATTTCAAAATCGAATTTCTCTTTCAATTCACAAAGGCGTTTGAACATTGATACAGCGTGCTGGATCGCTTTCCCATATTTGACCGTTGCACGCATCAGCGTCTCTGCTTCAAAGCGCCCCCAGGCATGTTTGCTATCCTGCTGCAGATACAATGCTGAGAGTTCATCCCAGTTAGAGCCAGCGAGCTTTTGTTTCAAACCATCCGTCGAATCAGCATCTGCGGCATTATCCACATAGTCACCCGGATCGACGGTGAAAAATGTGTAGCCTGCTTCGACAAACGGAGGCAGATCGTCCAGTGTTTTCAGGTGATCCGCATCGGCACCCCAGGGAGAATCCCATTTTGCGGCGTCCAGGGCGCGGCGAGCATCGTCCATCACTTGCTGGGGAGTCCGCCCCGTTCGGGCGTTCTCACGGACGGATTGCTGTGCAAAGATCGGCGCGAATTTTGTTCCGCGCACCGCCGCGATATGACCGGGCGTGGCAAGGCCGAGACGGTCACCAAAGCCAAAAGAGGGAGATAAATCAAGAGGAGTAAGCATGTTCCGTTTCCATTATTAAATATTTAGTATTCAGTATATAGCATCCGGTATGGAGTATTCAGCCTTCACCATGTAATATTCAGTCCAGATGATAAGCACGTTTGGCAAGATTGACTGTTAAATCCTGCATCATCTCGCGTGCATCGTTCATATCGACGATGTGGCGAGCGACCAGTCCGCCCAGCCAGTTGGCAGAGGCGCGCCGCCAGACGTCGTGTCGCGCTGGAATGGAACAGAAGGCGCGCGTGTCGTCATTGAAGCCCGCAGTGTTGTAGAGACCGGCCGTCTCGATGACCTGGTCGAAGTAACGCGCCATGCCGTTCGGGCTGTCGAAGAACCACCAGGGTGGACCCAGTTTCAGCGCAGGATAGTGCCCTGCCAGTGGAGCGAGCTCGCGTGAGTAGCTTGTCTCATCGAGGGTGAACAGGATGAGCGTCAAGCGTGAGTCATTCCCGTACTTGTTGAGCAATGGAAGCAGGTTGCGCGTGTATTCCGTCCGGATGGGAATATCTGCGCCTTTATCCAAACCAAATTTTTGGAAGATGATCTCGTTATGGTTGCGAAGGGAACCGGGATGGAGCTGCATCACGAACCCATCTTCGATGCTCATGCGTGCCATTTCCATCAGCATATGAGCAGTGAAACGCGCTGCGTCTGCAGAGGTCCATTCACCTTTAAGGGCGCACTGGAATGTCGCTTCCACCTCGACCGGAGTCAATTCTGCGGCGGCAGGCGCCAGCGCGGCGTGATCTGTGGCGGTCGCGCCCATCGACTTGAAGAAGGCACGGCGCTGTTCCAATGCCCGAATGTATGATTTGTAGTCAACGATATCAATACCGCTGACTTCACTGAGCTTAGCGATGTTCGCACGCCACGCTCCGCGGGGGGCATCGAAGTTCACGACTCCATCGGGACGAAAGCTCGAAAGGATGCGGCCGCTCCATCCACTCTGACGGATGGCTTGATGATACGGCAGCGTGTCTGTCGCGGGCTCGGTCGTGCAAAGGACTTCGATGTTGAATCGTTCGAAGAGTTTGCGCGGAGAAAATTCAGGCGAGGCAAGCTTCTCGGAAATGAGATCGAACAGCCGGTCCGCGTTTGAGGCGCCGGGCTTTTCCTCCACCCCAAAGACCGAGGCAAGCTCATCCGTCAGCCAGGCACCGCTGGGCGTTCCACGAAGCAGATAGAAATTTGCACAAAAGGTCCGCCAGATCTTCCGGTGATCCTGCTCCACCGGTCCGCCGTCCTGGCGCGGCACTCCCAATGCTTCCAGGGGGACGCCTTGCGAATAGAGCATGCGAAAAACATAATGATCGGGAATAATGAACAGGTCTGCCGGCGAGCCAAATGTTGCATTTGGATCAGCAAACAAACGCGGGTCCACATGTCCATGTGGGCTGACGATCGGTGTGTTCGCCGCTTCCTGGTAGAGCTCAATAGCAACACTGCGAATGGCAGGGTCCGGATCAAAAAAGCGATTCTCAGAGATCTGCATTCTCTCTGCTGTCATGTATACCTCCAGGTTCGCGCGGCTTCCAGCAGCGCATCGATGTTTTCGGGCAGCGTGCCCGGCGAAACACCGCCGCCAAACGAAAGGATCATTCCACCGCCAGGAGCGGCTTTGTCCAGGCACTCCGTCGCCGCAGCACAGACCTGTTCCGGGGTGCCGCGCACACCCAGGTCGAGCGGCGCCACGTTGCCCATCAGAGCCACACGGCCAGCCATCTTCTCCTTGACCAGAGCAATGTCGGTTTTATGACTGAAGTTGAAAACATCAAACCCAGCCTGTGCGAGACTCTCCAATAAATGCGGACAGGGCGTGTCGTTGTGATAGATGCGCAGCATACCGGAGAAATGAGCGAAGATGCGTTTGAGATGCGGCTCGACCATCTTCTCGTACGTCCGGCGCGACACCATGCCGACCAGGTCATCCAGCAAGAGAATGCCCTCCGGCTGACGCAGCGTACCCAGCTGCGCTTCGAGCCAGCGGATCAGCGAGGTGGTGACCGTTTCCAGGATTTTGTTCACTTGCTCGGGCTGAGCCAGCATACCTTCCATCAGTGGACTGATCCCGGTGAGCCAGGAGGCAGTGGTCAGCGGTCCGCGTGCTGCGACCATGTGAATACCCAGCCCTTCGGCTTCCAGGCGCTGGTCCATGCGCTGGTAGAAGCGCAGCGCCAGAGGCATCAAGCCATCCTCATTCGGGTTGATGGGATCCGCCTTCTCCCAAAAAGCCAGATCCGGGATCAGCGGCTCGATGGAAGGCGGACGATCCGTATAGAACCGCATCTTGCAGCCGAAGGCGGACGGTTCGGCAGCCATGCCAAACTCTGCCCAGAAGCCGGGAATCCAGACCGCCTCGGGAAAACGCTTCAACAGATCCAGATTGATCTGCAGCCACTGCTCAGGAAAAAGAAAATAATCACGGGTGTCGATCCCGGCATAACCCGGCAGCCAGGGACTATCGACGATCAAAGCCACCGGCACCTGGTCGGGCTTTCCGAGACGCGCCGCCGTGAGAAAGCGATCCCAGGCGGCAATGTTTGTTGTTGTGCTCATTGTTGATCTCTCATCGTATAGATTCCGTATTCAGCCAGCGCCTCGAACATTGCCGAGAGATTCGCCGGCGGCACGTCAGTTTGAATATTGTGCACCGTGTTGAAGACAAAGCCGCCCCCGGGTGCCAGGGCTTCAATGTTGCGGCGCACATCGTCTCGCACTTCCTGCGGCGTGCCGTTTGGCAGGGTACCCTGGGTATCGACACCGCCGCCCCAAAAAACCAGATCTTTGCCAAAATCGCGTTTCAAGGCAGCCGGCTCCATCCCTGCGGCACGGATGTGCACAGGGTTAAGAATGTCCACACCGAGTTCGATATAGTCGGGTATCAATGGACGTACATTGCCACAGGAGTGAAAGAAGCGTCGGGCATTCGGTGCGAGAACTTTCAGACGATCGAAGATCATTTTCCAGCGCGGTTTGAGCTGGTCACGGAACATACGCGGCGAGATGATCTGCGAGATCTGCGTACCGTAGTCATCCGCCTGGCTGATCACATCGACCACGTCCGCTAACTGTGGCAACGCCATTTCCCAGAACGCCAGCTTGAGTTCGGCGAGTTTGTCGAAAAGAGCAATCGCTAATGTCCTATTGCTCGCCATCGTCACCAGCAGATTCTCCATGCCGATGATACGCTGCGCCATCTCGAACAGTCCGGCAAAGGGATCTTTCAGGACCACGGCATAACCTTTGGCGCGATAGGACTCCGCCTGCTGGCGCAACCCCGCGATCCGCTGAGGATCATCCAGGCGGGGCCAGGGATGATCAGTGATATCCCGGACGGTCAATTCTGGTTTGTCGAGCGGTGCTTTCCACAGGCTGTAGTACAGCCCATCTACGCGCGGCTTGCGGTGGGTAATGCCCCACTCATCGTGATACGTCCAATACTCGCCATCCTTCTGCTCGACCACATTCCAGTTGTGACTGTTCAGCGGGAAGAGTCCGCGCACGTCCACACCCAGGCGTTCGATCACATCCGGATCGGGCAATGCCAGCCCCTGAATGTAGTCACAGATCTGCGCCTCGACAGGAGGCAAACCAAGCACCTCGCGCAAGCGACGATAAGCCGTCACATGAATGCCTGTGACCTGAGTGCTGCCCAGGTCAAGCGGGACGCGGTCGGGTTCCTGATGTGCCAGGGCCTTTAGTAAGCGATCGCGGCTGCCCGGCTGGCTTCGTGCTGCCCGGCTGGAGAGAGGATGTTCAAGTCTCAAAATCAGTCCTCACAGATCGGGGAATGCCAGCGCAGCCGAGTCGCGATCCAGGTAAAGGCGCGCGTGAGGGGCTTGACGCAGGATACTGGCGGGGCAACTTGTTTCAATCGGTCCCTGCAGGGTGTGCTGTACCGCTGGAGCTTTGCGTTCTTCCGGGACGATCGCCAGTATCTTGCGCGCTGCCAAAAGCGCGGGGATGGTCAGGGTGAGGGCGTGCGTAGGAACGGATTCCAAATCGGGAAAATGTCCCTCGCCCGCCTGCTGTTGGCGTGAAGCTTCATCCAGTTGAACTACCTTGACCCAAACCGGGTCCTTGAAGTTCGCATAGGGCGGATCGTTGAACGCGATATGTCCATTCTCGCCGATGCCCAGGGCACACAGATCACAGGGATTGGCACGTAACAGCCCCTCATATTCGCGACAGGCATCCTCAACCTGTGCGCTCCTGCCCGGCACCGGGAAGAATGCTCCGGCAGCCGGTTGAAGATGGTCGAGAAAATGACGCCGCAGGAAGAGCGGGAAACTCGCCGGATGACCCGGCTCGAGGTTGATATATTCATCCATGTGGAAGACATTGACTTTGCTCCAGTCAATGCCAGGGATGTGGCGCAGTGCTTCAAGAAAGGTGAGCTGGGAATTGCCGGTCGCCAGGATCACATTGGCTCGACCCCGAGTTTGAATGGCCTGCTGCAGGAAAACCGCTGCATCTGAGGCAGCTGCCTGTCCAACTTCAGCATTGGAATTGAATACACTGATTGGCAAAACCCCAATGGTTGTGGAGAAAATTGGGTTGATCATCATTACATTCCTTTCAGAGCACCCATTGACCGGCGATCATTGTGCGCCAGGCACTGAAATCCGAATTGAATATAACCAGGTCAGCATCTTTGCCGGCGTCCAGGCTGCCTTTACGTGTTTCGAGCTTGAGCACGCGCGCCGGGTTCAAGCTTAGCATGCGAATAGCTTCGGTCAGAGGGATGCCGACCACCTCGGTGAGCACCGGGATCATCTGATTGAGTAAGGTTGTGCTGCCTGCGAACGCCGTGCGATCGAACATCATCCCGACGCCGTCCGCCACTTCATATTCCATCTGCCCCATGCGAAAGCGCGAACCTTCGGGGAGTCCCGCCCCGCTGGTAGCATCGGAGACAACACAAAGATGATCGGGTCCAATGCACTTGTAGGCCAGCTTCATCAATGTGGGCGGCAAATGTTTATTATCAGCAATCATTTCAACACTCAGACCTGGATGCACCAGGGCAGTTTCCAGCAGCCCCGGCTTCCGCCAGGGACCTTCGCGCACCGTTGTGGACATGGCGCTGAACAGATGGGTCACATGTCGCAGCCCAGCCTGCATGGCTTTCAACACATCTTCCTCTTTGGCCGTGCAATGACCGGCCGCGGGCAGGATGTTGTGTTCGGCGAGTTGCGCAATCAATTCCGGCGCGCCGGGCAACTCGGGGGCCAGCACCAGGATGCGCAGCACATCGGCATATTCCATCAACCGATCGGCACTGCCGTCCATGGGGGAACGCAAACAACTTGGGTCGAGCGCCCCACACTGTGACGGATGAATGTACGGACCTTCCAAATGTGCGCCGAGCACCTGTGACCCCGGTCGAGGTCCAGCCATCCACTGGCGAACGAATTCCAGCACATGCAAAAGATCGTCCATAGGCGCGACCGCCAGGGTCGCTAACAATCCCGTCACGCCGCGCCGCGCGTTCTCCTGCACGATGACATTGAATGCTTCTTCATCCGGCTCGTTGAACGTGTGTCCCAGCGCACCATGAGTATGGATGTCGATCAGACCGGGAGTGATCCAGCGTCCATCCACGTCGATGCACTCCATCTCGGCTGGTAAATGATCCTGCTCCACCACGGCAGCAATGTAACTTCCGGCGATCACAACAGCCAGGCCGTTGACGACGCGGTCGGGCAGCACAACCTGTCCATTGATTAAAGCCAAGGGAGCGCGCGGAGCGGAAGACATTTCAGTTCGAGTGTTCTTTGTTCTCTTTGATTCCTGCGAGCTGGAGTTCCTCAGCCCGATGGCAACTGACAAAGTGATCCGGAGAGATCTCGCGTAACGGAGGCGTCTCCATACGGCAAATATCCTTTGCAAACGCGCAGCGCGGATGAAAATAACAACCGGTCGGCGGATTCGCCGGGCTGGCAACTTCGCCAGGCAGGTCCTGGATGATGTGACGCTGATCCGGGTCGGGGACCGGCACGGCCGTCATCAGGGCAGCCGTGTAAGGATGGCGCGGGGCCTGGAAAAGCTCTTTGGTCGCAGCCATTTCAACCACCTTGCCAACATACATCACACACACGCGGTCACTGATGTGCTTGACAACGCTCAGGTCATGAGCCACGAAAAGATAGGTCAGGTGGAGCTTCTCCTGCAGGTCCAGCATCAGGTTGAGGACCTGCGCCTGCACCGAAACATCCAATGCCGAGACCGGCTCATCGGCGACGACCAGGCGCGGATGCAAAGCGAGGGCACGCGCGATGCCGATCCGCTGGCGCTGACCGCCGCTGAAGGCATGCGGATAGCGCTGCATGTATTCGGGGCGCAGTCCCACCAGCTTGAGAAGTTCAGCCGTCTGGTCCGTGCGGTCCGCGCGGGATGTAAGCCCGTTGACATACAACGGCTCGCTGATGATCTCGAAGATGGTCATGCGCGGGTTCAGCGATCCAAAAGGATCCTGGAAGATCATCTGCATTTGCGGGCGGAAGCGGCGCAATTCAGGACGCTTGAGCGGAGTCAGGTCTGTGACCTTATCGTCTGCCTCGCGGAACAGGATCTCGCCACTCGTCGGAGCGAAGGCGCGCAGGATACAACGGGACACGGTAGTCTTCCCGCAGCCGCTTTCCCCCACCAACCCAAGCGTTTCCCCTTCACGCACAAAGAAGCTGACATCGTCCACGGCACGCACATAGTTGATGACCTTGCGCAGGAGACCACCCTTATAGATGGGGAAATATTTTTTCAGGCTGCGCACTTCCAGCAGGGGCCGGCGGGAACCGGGCGGAGTCTGTTTTTTGAGATCGTTCATACCGTCGCTCATTGGTTGTTCTCCGTGGAGGAGGCTGGTATCGATTCAGAAGAGTAAAGGAAGCAACTGACGAAATGATCTTCCTCCACAGGCACCTGGCTGGGCTGCTTCGCGTTACAGATACCGCTCATAAAATGTGCACAACGCGGGTGGAACGGGCAACCGATTGGGCGATTGAACGGATGTGCGATCGAACCGGCTATGGTCGGCAGCTTGACGCGCGGCGTTGACTGCACGCTGGGGATCGAGCGCAGCAGCGCCTGAGTGTAGGGATGCTTCGCATCTTTGAAGATCTTGTGAACCGGTCCCTTTTCCATGACCATGCCCAGGTACATCACCACGACTTCATCGGCCATCTGGGCGATCACGCCCAAATCGTGCGTGATGAAAATGATCGAGGTCTGGCGTTCCTCCTGAAGCTTGCGCAGGAGCTTGAGGATCTGCGCCTGAGTGGTGACATCGATGGCTGTCGTCGGCTCATCGGCGATCAGCAGGCGCGGGTTGCAGCTCAACGCCATCGCAATGATCGCACGCTGGCGCAAGCCGCCGGAGAGTTCCCACGAATACGAATCGATGCGCTGCTCAGGCATCGAAATGCCAACCGAACGAAACACATCGATGGCGATCTGACGCGCTTCCTGTTTGCTGACATCCTGGTGCAGCAGGATCGTCTCCATGATCTGATCGCCCACCGTGTGGACCGGGCTGAACGCTGCCATCGGCTCCTGCGGGATGAGCGCGATCTCCGCGCCGCGGATCTTGCGGATCTTCCGGCTGTTGGGATGCAGGCGGGTCAAGTCGATCAACTCTTCGGGGCTGTTCGGGTCCAGGCTGTTGAGACGGCTGCGCAGGGTCACTTTGCCTGAAACGATCCTGGCAGATGGCTCTAGGATCTGGAGGATGGCTTTCATCGTGACACTCTTGCCGCAGCCACTTTCACCAACGATCCCAACCACCTTTCCGGGGTACACATCGAAGCTGACCCCATCGACCGCCTTCACCGTGCCTTCATCCATGTAAAAGTACGCCTTGAGGTCTTCCACCTTGAGAAGCGGTTCGCGCGACCAGGGCGAGGTATTGGATTGTGTTGTAAGTTTGGGTGAACTTGACATACAGTTATCCTTAACCTTTAATGGCTGTATGGGTCGGCTGCATCACGCAAGCCATCACCCACCAGATTGAAGACCAGCACGGCAATGATCACAACCAAACCCGGGATGAGCAGCCAGGGGGCGAGGGCCAGCGTCTGGATGTTTTGCGCCTCCTGAAGCATCACCCCCCAGCTGATGGCGGGTGGACGCATTCCCAGCCCGAGGAAACTCAACGATGTCTCCGTGACGATCATGACCGGGATGGCCAGGGTGCTCGTTGCGATGATGTGACTGGTGAACGTCGGGATCATGTGCTTGAGGATAATGCGAGCCTGGCTGGCGCCTGATAATTCTGCTGCCAGCACAAAATCTTCTTCGCGCAAGGATAGAAAGCGACCGCGCACTTCACGCGCCAGCGTCGTCCAGCCGCGCAGCGCCAGGATGATGGTGATCGCAAAGAACACCTTCTCCGGTGACCAGGTGCGCGGCAGAGCCGCGGTCAGTGCAAGCCAGATCGGGATGGTCGGAAGCGACTGGAGCAGTTCGATCAAGCGCTGGATGACCATATCCGGCCAGCCGCCAAAATACCCGGAAATGCCGCCCAACAGCAAACCCAGCGCTACGCTTAGGATGACCGAGATCATTCCAATCGTCATGGAGATACGCGTAGCGTATGCCAAACGCGACCATTGATCGCGACCCAGGCGGTCAGTCCCCAGCAAATAGACCTGGCTGGCCTGTTCCGCGTCGATGGCGCCGACCAGATGCCGATCCGTTTCGATCAATCCCCATAATCTATAAGAGAAGCCGGGTGCAAAAAACCTCAGATGGATCTTCTGGCTTTCATCGGTGACCCAGATCATTTTCAACGTGACCGGGTCACGCTTTCCTGTTACACCCGGCACCCAGGGCTTCAACTGACCTTCATCCAGCCAGTGAATACTCTGGACCGGGATAAATGCCAGACGGGCATCCGTTTGTTCAGGATCGACAGTTGCAAAGAACTCAGGCATCAGCACGATGACGACCAGGAACAACAGAATCACCGTACTGATCACGGCCAGCTTATTCTTGCGAAAGCGCCACCAGACCAGCGTCCAGTTCGAGGCGACTGAAATGCGTTCTTCTTCCTTCGTGGCAGATATTAACCCTTCGTGTGCCAGAGGCGGCTCTACCGCGGGTGCAGGCAACGCGACACTTTCAGACGGTGTGAGGTTAGGTTCGACGCGATCCATGTTCACATCTTTTCCATGCGGATACGAGGATCCAGCCATGCCAGAAGGATATCGGAGATCAACGTTCCGATGATCGCCAGGAAGCAGTAGATCAGCAGGATGCTGCCCGCCAGGTACATATCCTGGTTGATCAATGAGCGCAACAGAAGCGGACCGATGTTTTGCAGGTTCATGACCGTGGCGACGATCAAGCTGCCCGAGAACAGCTCAGGCAGATACCAGCCGATTGTGCTTGCCAGCGGGTTGATCGCCAGACGAACGGGGTACTTCATCACCAACCGCCATTCGGAGAGTCCGCGCGCTCGACCGGAAACCATGTAGGGTTTGTTGAGTTCATCGAGCAGGTTGGCGCGCATGATCCGTGTGAGGCGGGCAGTACCTGCAATGCCAATGACGATCATCGGCACCCAGATATGTTTGAGCAGATCGATGAATTTAGCAAAGGACCAGGGCGCCTGTTCAAATTCCCGCGAGAATAAGCCAGTGATGCTGAGACCAAATTGAGAGTAGGCCCACCACATCAAGATCAAAGCCAACATGAAATTGGGCGTAGCGACACCGATATAATTCAAAACAGTTGTCAGGTAATCCAGAAAAGTATTGCGATGGGTGGCCGAATAAATGCCGAGAGGAATAGCAACAATCCATGTGAAGACAAAAGCAGATAATGCCAAAACAAGCGTCATTCCCAAACGTTCGGAGATCAGTTCAGCATTTGGACGCTGGTATTCCAGCGAGAGGCCTAGCTTGCCACGCAGCAGACTTTGAACCCAGCGGAGGTACTGGATATGGACAGGTTGATCCAGCCCGAACTGTTCCTCCAATGCCTCAATTTCCGCTTTGTCGAGAGAAGAACCGGAGGACGACAGAGTGGCAATGTAACTGGTTAGGTAATCTCCAGGCGGGGCCTGCACCAAAGCAAAGACCATCACCGAGAATAAAAAAAGCAGGACGGGGATCAGAAGAAGGCGCTGAAGGATATAGCGCAGCATGGGTTGTAGCCTGTCCTTTCTGGCAATGCCAATGGACTTAGTATACGACCGGCAGGGTACTCCTGCGAGTGGCACCCAAACGCCACTCGCAGGAGATCTTTCTAATGAGCAAAAGCAACTATATTTATTCTTACTGATCGAAGTAGAACTGTTCCGGATTAGCGTTGCCTGGCGTGCGCAGCGGCCAGTCGTTGCCAAGTGTTTCGGGCACGTTCTTTAGATCATTGTTTACGACCACAACACCTTGAACGAGCGGAGTGAGACCAACCGTACCAATCTCATACGCTTGATCTACCCACAGAGTGAACAGTTCCTTGGCAAGTGTAGTCTGCTCTTCCGGGCTGACTGTTTTACCTTCGTCAATGATTTCGACAACACGTTTAAACTCTGCAGTGGGCTCCACACCTTCCGCACCATTAGTCTGGAGCCAGGTCCGCATCAGCGGCGCGATGGCAATGCCCGGCTGAGAGCGCGGATCGAACTTCGGCGCGCCGGTGAAGGGGAAGCCGGTCGTATCTTCGTTCCAGAGTTCGGTAACGATTTCATTGGCATCACGCATCTCGAAGTGTACGGCGCGCTCGCGCTCCTGAACGATGGTATTCACGCCAACTGCCTTCCAATTCTCACCTACCAAAAGCGCCACATCCTTCCAGTTGGCAAAGTTGGGTACGTAGGAAATTTCAATGCTGAACGGCTTACCATCCTTGTTCAGGCGGAAACCATCTGAGCCGCGCTCCGTCAGCCCGAGTCCGTCGAGCAGTTGATTGGCCTTATCCTGATCGAACTCTGTGTACTTATGGGCAACTTCGTCGCCCGGATAATAGGGATGCCAGGGCGCCGGAACCGGCTGGCGAGCCTCACCCAGCCCCAGGAAGACGGCTTCCTTGATCTGTTCACGGTCGATGGCATGAGAAAGCGCAATGCGAAAGTCTTTTGCCTGCAGGAGCTCGGCGACAACCGGATCCTTATCATAGGTCTGATTGAAGGTGATCGCCGCGTCGGAGCCGCCAAACGTCGACCAGGTAATGACACGATATTTGCCAGCCTGCTCATTTTCCTTCAACACCGGATAGTTGCCCATGATCATGTGGCGTTCCTGCATATCCAGTTCACCCGCGATCGCGGCCAGGTTCAGAGCCTGTGTATCCTGGAAGAACTTAAACTGGATCTCATCGATATAGGGCAGTTGGTTGCCCTCTGAGTCAACTCCGACAAAGTACGGGTTGCGCTTGAGAACCAGCGTGTCATCGCTGACACGCGTGGCCGGCTGCCAGGCAGCCATCACAGGCCGGTCAGGGTTCTCAGCCGGATTTTTCCGGGTTGCAAACAACTCAGCCCAGGTCTTGAATTCAGCCTCAGCCACCATCTTATCCAATTCAGCCTGATCGGCATACTTGGCGTGGAATTGCTTCAGGTAGTGAGCCGGGAGGAAAACGGCATACGATTTATCGCCACCATCCTGATTGGCCAGTTCCATCATCAGGGTGGTATTGGGATTTGTGTATGTCCAGGTGACCGTATAATCATCGACCTTGGCAACAACGGCAGTCGTGCCATCCTTGTTCTGCATCCACTTCGCGACTTTCGGTGTCAGGTCTGTGTTCAGCAACACATCTTCGTACCAGAACATAATGTCATCGGCTGTGAAAGGCTCTCCATCCGACCACTTGGCGCCCTTGCGCATGTGAATGGTCCAGGTGGTGAAATCATCCGACGGTTCCCAGGATTCGATCAGACGAGGTTCAACTTTGCTGCCATCAGGAGAGAAACGCACCAGTCCATCGTAGACGACACGCACATAATTGTTATAGTCTGATGGTCCAAGAAAACCGCGGTGCCAAACGCCACCGTACTTGCCAATGCCTTCGGTGACAGGGATCACCAGCGGGTTCTCGGGCAGGCGCTCATCAACAGGAGGCAACTCACCCTTATCAACCAATTCTTTCAGCATGGGGGCTTCACTGTAGCCAGCCTCTGGCGGTTCAGTAGGTTCGGCGGTCACAACAGGAGCCTGGGTAGCTTCTTCTTTTGTGGGTTCCACTTCCGCGGTGGCAGGGGGAGCTGCCTGGCATGCGCCAAGCAACACGGAAAGAACCAGAATCACACCCAGCAGGTTTCTTACATGAGAGAGTTTTTTCGAGAACATAGTTTCTTCTTCTCCATCATTTGTGAAAGGTACGACATTGTGGAAGCTCCCTGGCAGTTTCAAACTGTCGGACAGCTCCTTGCGCTTCTCCCAACCGCAGGCTGGTCTAGGAGTTGCTTGATAGGATTATTATTTTGTTCTCTTGGATGATCCATCTCCTTTCTGGGAGGATTATCCTAAGGTGCACTTTCTCGGATAACCAATTCGGGCTGTAAAATACTTTGATTGCATTCACCGGGACAATCCCGCAGGCGCTCGAGCAGCGCATTCACTGCCCGGGCACCAAGCTCGTAGCGTGGAACACGACAGGTGGTAAGGGTGGGAGAAACGAGCGCCGCCACAGGGATATCGTCATGACCGACAATCGCCAGATCTTCAGGGACGCGACGCTTGAGCTCTTCACAGGCTTGTAGAGCGCCCACCGCGACCAGGTCGTTAAAGCAGAATAGCGCTGTCAACTCTGGACAGTCCCCCAGTAGATAGCGCGTCGCTTCATATCCTCCCTCGACGGAAGGCTGGCAATGTTTCATCCAATCATCCTCCAGATTGATGCCTGCCTCCTGCAGGGCAGCAAGGTAGCCTTTACGCCGCCCTGCCCCGCTGTAAGATGCCAGCGGACCGGCAAGAAAGCCTATTTGTTTGTGTCCACTTTTAATAAGATGGTTGGTTGCAGCCCACCCGGTTCGTTCATCATCAAGGCTGACACTGTCAAAAGTATCCTCAGCGGTCCGAGTTAAGCGTCGATTGACAAGCACCACCGCTCGCAAATTCGACATCACTTCTACTAACTTTTCCTCGGGGAGGCGTGAACTGCACAGAATTAGCCCATCAACACGTTTCTCTTCCAGAGATTGGATGACTGCTAATTCGCGCTGCGGATCTTCTTCGGTGTTGCAAAGGAAAACATGATAACCTTTTGAGTAAGCGAGGCGCTCCACCCCCTGGGTCACTTCGGCAAAAAACGCATTGCTGACGTCAGGAACTACCAATCCAATCGTGGATGTCTCTTTGGTAGCCAGACTACGGGCGATTGCGCTGGGACGATATCCCAAAGTAGAGATAACATCGAGAACGCGTTGGCGGGTTTCACTGCTGACGTCCCCCTTGTTATTGATGACGCGTGAAACCGTCATCAACGAAACTTTGGCCTGGCGGGCCACATCGGACATTGTGACTCTGTTGGACATCAATGAGTGCCTTCCGATTGTTAGCGCTAACGTTAGCGCTAACAGAATTCTAGCATTTTATATATACAGAGTCAATCCCTTAGAATTCGCCAGTGTCAATTCCACGTAACAGTTACATCAGTCAACGAATACACTACTGGTGTCAACAGGTCTAACGCTGGCAACACGCTCTTTACAAGCGTACCTGAATTGCGAGCAAAGAATATCATTTTGTACTTTTGAGCCAACCCGGTTCATCATTTGATATCTTCCTGTGACAATCTGCGCAAAGCACAATACATTTGGAAATCTCAGCTTGAAGTGCTACCAGGGTATTTCCTCCCCCGAGGATGCTGTTGAGTATCCAACCCTTTCCACCAATAGGGTGAAATTCGAGTACTGTTGGATCCGACTCCCCGCACACGGTGCATGGATGGGTTGAAAGGTAGTTATGTGCATATTCTTGTGCTTCCTCCCTTACCCTGTGCTTTCTGGTCTTTACTGTCTCAAGCTCCCGGTACCTGTGTTTTTGATACCAGCTATCTCTCTCCCCACTATGGCACTCACGGCAACTCATACACTGTTTCATTGTCCCTCCTATGTAATATGGATTTTAAATCGAAAAGCCTAGTTTTTCAATACCAGGCCTTTTCCAAGCTGGGGAGCAGGGATTCGAACCCCAAATTCCACGTCCAGAGCGTGGCGTGTTACCGTTACACCACTCCCCAATACGGCGGGTATTTTACCACTAGTTAATCGATTTTGTGGTAGTTACTTTCTTCCTCGATTAGCCTCTTCTTTTGGTCTATCCTGCGAGCGGGCAGATCCTATTTACTGCGTGCGGCGCGACGGGTGTTATCTTCCATGTCCAGGAAGATCAACAACGCTTTGGATATGCCCTGCAGGCCAAAAAAGTAAAATATCCCCGGCAGAGGCTGCTGTAAATAGGGGGCAAACATATTGAACACATTTAAAATTGTCGCTCCCTTGTCAAAGTACAGTCCGCTAAAGTACTGTGCAAAGAACAACAGGATCGAGGACAGCCATGACAAAATGTAGACAGTCAGGGTGATCCATGCAATCACATCCGCCCAGCGCGACAGGCGCAGAATTCCATCCCGGTCAAAGTATGTGCCAAGAAAACCCGCTTGCTTTTCGTTTGATTCGCTCATTGTAGCCTCCGTATCGAATTATACTTTGCCCTTTGTTATAATTATGAGTTGAGAAAAGATACTCCAAATCTGGTCCAAGCCATTGACGCCAGATATTCCTGAATTGTTCCAGAAAAGAGACCGAATGACCGAAGACACCAAATATACAGACTTTATCCGCGAGGCTGTCGCGGAAGACCTGCGAACCGGACGCTTCAACTACGTGCGCACGCGCCTGCCACCTGAGCCGAATGGCTACCTGCACATCGGGCATGTCAAAGCATTCATGATCGACTACCTGATCGCCAAGGAATTTAATGGCGAATTGATCCTGCGCTTCGACGATACCAATCCCACCAAAGAAGAGACCGAGTACGTGGACGCGATCATGGAGGACGCGCGCTGGCTTGGCATTGAATGGGTGAAAGTCACATATGCATCCGATTACTCTGACCTGCTCTATGAGTGGGCAAAGAAGCTTGTCCTCATGGGCAAGGCCTATGTAGACGATCAGAGCCCTGAAGAAGTGAGCGCCAACCGCGGCACATTTACCGAGCCGGGCAAAAACTCGCCATACCGCGATCGCGACGTCGAGGAGAACATGGACTTGCTCGAACGCATGAAGAACGGCGAATTCCCCGATGGTTCGCGCGTCCTGCGCGCCAAGATCGACATGGCACATCCCAACATTAACATGCGCGACCCGGTGATGTATCGCATCATCCATGAGCCGCCTCATCATCGCACCGGCACGAAATGGAAGATCTACCCAATGTACGATTGGGCACATGGACAGAACGACTCCATGGAGGGCATCACTCACTCGTTGTGCTCGCTGGAATATCGCGATCACCGGCCTCTCTATGATTGGTTCCATGAACAGTTGGGCGTATTCAAATCCCGGCAAATCGAGTTCGCCCGTCTGAACTTGAATTACACGGTCATGAGCAAGCGCAAGCTCCGCCGCCTCGTGGAGGAAAACCATGTCAGCGGCTGGGACGACCCACGCATGCCCACACTGAGCGCCCTGCGTCGGCGCGGCTACACGTCGGAAGCCATCATCGAGTTTGTCCAGCGCATGGGCATTTCCACAGTCGCCACATCCAACTCAGGCGTGATTGCCGATGTCGCTTTTCTTGAGGCGTGTGTGCGTGAGGACCTCAACAAGCATTCCCTGCGGCGCATGGCAGTCATCAAACCATTGAAGCTGGTGATCGACAATTATCCCGACGACCTCGTCGAGGAGATGGATGCGATCAACAATCCCGAAGATCCCGATGTGGGCACACGTAAAGTTCCTTTCTCGAAGGTGCTTTATATCGAACAGGATGATTTTCGCGAGACTCCGCCACCGAAATATTATCGTTTGTTTCCAGGCAATGAAGTCCGGTTACGTTATGCCTATTTCGTCAAATGTACACATGTCGTCAAGAATGATGCGGGAGAAATCAGCGAAGTCCATTGCACCTACGATCCATCCACGCGCGGCGGCGATGCCCCCGATGGCCGCAGGGTGAAATCAACCATTCACTGGGTTTCTGCTGCACGGGCGAAGGAGGCTGAATTCCGCATGTATGATCGCCTGTTCATGAAAGAGGATCAGGAAGAAGGTGAGGAAGGGTACCTGAATTGCCTAAACCCGAATTCCCTGCAGATCATCAATGGATATGTGGAACCGCTTCTCGCGCAGACCCGACCGGGTGACCGTTTCCAATTCGAACGCCTCGGCTACTTCTGCACCGATAAAGACTCAACTGACGAGAAACCCGTTTTCAATCTGACGGTATCGCTGAAAGATACCTGGGCGAAGATAGAAAAGAAATCGAAGTAATCGTACAGCCCTAACAGGCTTTCCAGGCCTGTCAGGGCTTTGAGAGCAAGCATTATGGCATCACGACCTGCTAAAAAATTCCAGGACCTGCTACTTAACTTCTCCCAATCTGAAGTAGTGAATGAGCGGCAAAAGATCGAAGAGGCGCTTTGGGACGAGTATGGCGCCGAATACGCGGTCTTTGTGCTGGATATGTCTGGCTTCTCATTGCTGACACGCAAATATGGAATTGTGCACTATCTTTCCATGGTGCGGCGCATGCAACTGACGACCAAACCGATTGTCAAATCATACGGGGGAAGCATGATCAAATATGAAGCGGATAACTGCTTCGCTGTCTTTCCCGATCCGCTTTCGGCGGTCAACGCGGCGATTGCCATGCAGCATGCCTTTCGCGCTGCCAATTTGCTGACGTCCGATGACCTCGACATTCACATCGCCTGTGGGATCGATTACGGCAAGCTATTGATCATTGGACACGAAGACTGTTTTGGGGACCCAGTCAATCGTGCCTCCAAAATGGGAGAGGATCTGGCCTGCAGCGGCGAGATCCTTGTTACAAAAGAAGCCATGCAAATGATCCCCGCTGAGGCAGGGATCAAGGCTCGAGAAATGAATGTCTCGATCTCGGGCATAACCATTCCTGCCTATATGATCGAATACAAGGAAAAGACCCCGGCACAATAGAAACAGAGACCGCCTCGAGGCGGTCTCTGTTTCTATTAGAACAACCTGGTGAGCAAGAGCACAACGACGATCACCAGCAGGATGTGGATCAGATTACCACCTGCCCACCTACCTCCACGCCGTCCCCTGCCTCTCCAGCCAAACGAGCCTACCAACCACAAAATCAACAGGATGATGATAATTGTCTCAAGCATGTCAATTCTCCTTGGTATGAACTGCTTAACGAGCATGCTTGAGTCCTGTTATTCAGCTATCTTTTTCCAGAATTTCAACAGCCTTCTGCAATCGCTCCAGGACTTTTTCCCTGCCGATGATTTCCATACTTTCAAACAGCGGCGGGCTGACCTTTTGTCCGGTCACGGCGACACGCAGGATACCAAACACCTGACTGGCACTTAACCCCGACTTTTCAACGAACCCACGCATTGGTGGTTCAGCCATTTGGTGGGACAGATCAGGCAAAGAGGCTAGGATTTCAGATGCCTTGCGCGCAACATCAGCAGATTGCTTTGCATCGAGTCCCTTGGCAATCAACTCTTCGAGATTGGGTTCCACAGTCTCTTTGAAGAAGAAACTGGCGAACTGAATGCAATCATCCAGCGTGACAAGTCGCTCCCGGATCAGCGGGGTTACTTTGAGCAGAGTGTCGTTATCCACTTTGAGTCCCGCGTCGGTGAGATAGGGCTTGATGCGCCGCGTCAGGTCTTCGGTCGTCAGGAGGCGGATGTGCGTCCCGTTGAAGTGATCCAGTTTCTGAAAATTGACCGCGGCAGGCGAGGGTGTCAAGTTATCGATGCTGAAGCGTTGAATCATCTGATCAAGAGTCATGACATCATCTTCTGGTACACCCCAACCCATCAGGGCAATCCAGTTCAGGACGCCTTCAGGAATGTAACCAAGCTGTTGCATGTCGCCAAGAAAGATGGAATGACCATCTTTCATTGCCTCCGCACCATCGCGTTTGCTCATTTTGCCCTTGCCGGTGGGCTTAAGAAAGATCGAAAGATGGGCAAATATCGGCTCATCCCAACCAAACGCTCGAATGACATGTGTGTGCAAAGGTAAAGATGGCAGCCATTCGGAGCCGCGGATCACATGGGTAATCCCCATTAAATGGTCGTCCAGCATTGCAGCCAGGTGATAGGTAGGTAAACCATCCGACTTAAGCAGGACCGAGTCATCAAGTGCAGAGTTCTCCGTTGTGATCGACCCACGCAGAAGATCCGTTGCTGTGATCGAACCTTCCTTGGGCATCTTGAAACGAATAACATACTTTTCACCAGACTCGGCGCGGCGGCGTGCCTCAACAGCGTCCAGATTACGGCAGGTGCCGTCATAACGCGGATTTTGCTTATTCTTTAATTGTTCCTGGCGCACCTTTTCTAAGTGCTCAGGTGTACAGAAACAGGGAAAAGCGTTCCCCAGTTCAACCAGCTTCCAGGCATACTCATTGTAAAGTTCACGACGCTCGCTCTGGCGATAGGGTCCATTCGGTCCGCCGACATCAGGACCCTCATCATGATGGATTCCTAACCAGCGCAAGCCTTCGATCAGCTCTTTTTCCGCGCCCGGAACGTAGCGCTTCTGGTCTGTATCTTCGATGCGCAGGATAAATGTACCCCCCAGACGCCGCGCGAGAAGAAAAGGATATAACGCAGATCGGGCATTTCCAATATGCATTCGTCCGGTCGGAGAAGGAGCAAAACGTGTACGAACTGGTTTAGAAGTCAAGGATTGCCTCCCAATATAAAGGGAATGTAAAGTTAGAATTCCATTTGCCGGTGACGCATGGCGACGCTTTGGACCAATCCGATGCCAAGCATCAGCGAGGTCAGACCGCTGCCACCATAACTGATGAACGGCAGCGGCAAGCCGGACACAGGCACAATGTTCAGGTTCACGCCGATATTGACCATGCCCTGAAAGAAGATCAGCGTTGCAACCCCATAGGCAATGTTCATGCCTGCCACATCCCGCGCCTTTTGCGCAGTGCGCAGACACCTCCAAATGATCAACACAATAATAACGATAACCAATAGCGCGCCGACCATCCCAAACTCTTCCGAGACTGCGGAAAAGATGAAGTCCGTATGGCGCACCTTCAGGAAACGCAATTGCGTCTGGGTACCATGACCATATCCCTTGCCAAACAATCCTCCTGAACCGATCGCGACGAGAGCCTGTTGCACGTTATAGGTTGCACCATACGTTGCGTTCGGGTCTGGCAGAACAAAGTTTGTGATACGCTGCTGCTGATACTCCTGCAAAAACGGGATTCGAATCCCGAAGACCGAGAGAGTGACGATCGTTGCGATTCCCAAAAAACCGATCACACCGAATAGCAACAGATGCTTGACCTGAATGCCGTTTAGCCAGAGCAACGCAGCAAGAATGACCATAAGAACCACGACGTTACTCAAGTTCGGTTGCAATAAAATCCAGATGGCAAGTCCCATCACCCAGATAAAGGCAAAAATGATCCAACGCAGGTCGCGCGGCTGGTTTTGCGTTCGCTCGAAATACCGAGCCAGCAGCAGGATCGCTGCGATCTTGGCAAACTCTGTTGGCTGGAGGAATAACACGCCCACCGAAAACCAGCGCGCGGCGCCGAAGACAGCCTGCGCGCTGAGGAATAACGCGAAGAGAAGGATGCTCATCACAAAGAAAATGGGGCGATACAGCGAAATCCAGTATCGATAGTCGATCGCAGCAACGACAAAGATCAGGACAAGCCCGGCCAAAGCAAAATAGATCTGACGATTGATGAGAGGCAGCAGCACTTCATTCCCCGCGACGGCCGAACGGATCATGGTTGTGCCAAATGCCGTGGCAAGAACAACCGTACCCAAAAGCCAGAAATCAAAATAGCGCCACGAAATACCGGTACCACGAAGCATACAAAGACTTACTTGGACCTTTTGGCGCGGCGGCGGGCGGCTTTCAACGGAATATCAGCCACGAGACGCTGGGAACGCCCATCGTGCTCGACGCCAATTTGCATGGATTGCGCGTCGATCTCCACGTGGCGCGAGATGGCCGCGATCAAATCATCTTTAAGGGAATCAAGCTCGGCAGGAGTCAGATCGGTGCGATCGTGGATAAGAACGAGTTGGAGTCGTTCCTTGGCGTTATCGGCACTGTTTTTCCTGCCAAGCAAACGGTCAAAAAAGCTCATATTACTTCCTCCCCGTCAAGCGTTGAAGTTGCTGCCACAGTCCCCCGGAGTGGTCCAGATCGAGGAATGGTACCTTCTCGCCACGCAAACGTTTCGCGATATTACGGAAGGCCTGCCCGGCTTTGCTTTTTGAATCGAATGCGACAGGCGCGCCGCGATTCGAACTGATAATGACATTTTCATCCTCCGGCACGACACCGATCAACTCGACCGCCAGTAGATCGAGTACATCCTCCGCCGAAAGCATGTTGTGATTTTTGACCAGGGTGGGATTCAGACGATTGATGATCAGCGCGCCTGGACCCTTTTCCTCCGCCTCCAAGATACCGATGACACGATCGGCATCACGCACGGCGGAAATCTCCGGGTTGGTAACCACTAAAACACGGTCTGCAGCGGCAATGGCATTCTTAAATCCGCGCTCGATACCAGCCGGTGAATCGATCAATACAAAGTCATAATCATTACGCAGATCTTTGATCAGGCGATTCATGTCACTGGGTGAGACTGCGTTTTTATCCCGGGTTTGTGCCGCAGGGATGAGATACAACTCCGGCAGTTTCTTGTCGCGTATCATCGCCTGCTTCAGACGGCAGCGCCCTTCGATCACATCCACGATATCGTAAACGATGCGGTTTTCCAGACCGAGGATCACATCCAGGTTGCGAAGTCCAATATCGCCGTCAATACAGACAACCTTGGCTCCTTCCAGAGCCAGCCCAACGGCAAGGTTCGCGACTGCCGTGGTCTTACCTACTCCGCCTTTTCCTGATGTAATGGTGACTACTTGTGCAGGCATGTGTTTATCCTATGAACATTGATAAGAACTGTTGGCTCTATCACCAAAAATTCATCCAAGTGACCAAAATTCCGCTTGCAGTTTTCCATCTTTGTTGATGCGCGCAATTTCGGGCGCCGGATCTTCCCGTGGTCTTAAAATGGCCGAAACTTCTTCTGCGATACGCAACTGCGTGGGTGAAAGGTCAAGAGCACAAATGACAGCATTTCGATTGCCCTTTGCACCTGCGTGGACCATGCCGCGCAGGCGTCCCCAGATAATCACATTTCCTTCTGCGATGATCTCAGCACCGGGGTTAACGTCACCAAAGACAACGACATGGCCCGAAAATTCAATTCGCGTCCCTGAACGAAGTGTGCGGCTCAGGAACAGAGCGGTTTCCTCTCCCAGGTCTTCCACAGAGAATTTGCGATTCTCTTCCGGACGCGGCTTGGAGATACGTGTCGCAAGCCCAAGCAACTGTGCCGTCTTCTCGGTTGTGGGCGATTCACTGATCACCGCCCAGAGGGAAATGCCGCGTTCGGAAAGCTGGTCGCGTAATTCCACAAGCTCGTTCACACGTAAAACCTGGCTTGCCACATCCAATGCCAGCCGTGCTCCATGAAAAAAAGCCGGCTGACTATCCACCTGGGCAAGCAAGGCAACACGCTGTTCCTCCCAGGGTGCATCATCCAACGAGACAAGCAGCCCGTCGCGTAGGCCTTTGATCTGGACCAGAGAATTCGTCTCGCTCATGGAATCGACATCATAATGAGATGAACAATCGCCAAATTATAGCATGAAGTCATCCCTGACCTTTTTAGTTGCCACCGCCTTGCGCGCCAAGGTCAATGGATTTAAGCTCAAAATAGGCCTGCATTACCCGTGCGACAATGGGGGCCGCAACCGACCCTCCTTCCCCGCCGTGATACGCAAACGCTATGATGATAATTTCCGGGTCATCGAAGGGGGCGTAGGCCAGGGTCCAGGCATGCGTGGGCCATGCGCCAAATTGACATTGCTGCAGCTTGCGCGCCACGTCATCGCAGTACTCTGCCGTACCGGTTTTCCCTGCAACAGCAATAGGCAGCGGATACATCTCGGTGAATATTTCATTCAGCGTCCCGAGCGGATTCTCGGTTACGGCGAGACGCGTACCGGTTCGTACTGCTTCAACAGTGGATGGCAGCACGTTCTTCTTATTCCCGGTTGTCTCACAATAACCGGCTTCACAAGTCCACTCATTGATCAGTTCATCCTTGGTAATGTCCCACTTCATATTCGGGGTGAATGGCGAGATCTGATAACTTCCTGGGGGACGTTCTGTAAGCAGCACATCAGGTTCCGCAGGATTCACCCAAACACTTCGCGTATCCCCATCTTTATCTACAACTTCGTGTACTTCGTAGAGCGCAAAGTTCGTGGGGTCAAACCAGACCGGTATCACGCGCCCTTCACTATCCTGTACCTCGCGGACGATCGTTGGCTGCATCAGTTTGCCGCGATTGGCGATCGTCGCGCCAGACATCAGAACCTGCAGCGGCGTGCCCAGGACATAGCCCTGCCCTACGCTGGCGATATATGTGTCTCCGGTAGACCAGTTCTCGCCTGTGTTGATACGTTTCCATTTTGGCGTAGGGATCAGGCCATCCTCCTCACCGGGAAGCTGGATCCCGGAACGGGCGCCATAGCCCAGAGCCCTGGCATACTCTCCGAGGCGGTTAATACCGAGCCCTTCAGGGATCTCGTCTTCAAAGCCACCGCCAAGCTTATAGAAGCAAACATTACTGGAATACGCAATGCAATGAAAGAAATCCAGCGCGCCAAAACCGGTCTCATTGATTACACCCTGGCGGTCGTAGATCCAGTCCACGAAAGGACGGGTGTTTCTGTCTGTGCATGGATCGGTAGGAAGAAACCGTTCGCAAAGCTCAAGTTTCCCCGGCGTCTGAACGATCTTGTCTGGTCCGATCACACGCTCATTGTAAGCGCCTGTGGCAGTCGAAAGTTTGAACGTGGAACCTGGGGCGAGTTCTGCCGCGATGGCATTATTGACCAGCGGCGTACGCGGGTCTTGCTCCAGTTGTTGATAATAATAGCCAGGGATAAAACGCGCCATACGGTTATTTTCAAACGATGGATAGGAAACCATCGCAAGGATTTCTCCTGTTTTGGGGTTCATGGCAATGACCACCCCGCTTGAAATACGGATCGTCCCAAAGTAAGTGTTCCAGTATTTGATTTCATCCACGAGGGCAGCTTCCGCTGCCTTCTGCAGGCGTGTGTCAATCGTCAAAACAACGTTGTTGCCGGCAACAGCTGGGCGGGGAGGCTTCAGATTGCGCAGTACCTGGCCTGCAACATCTCTCTGGACCACACGTGTGCCATTTCGTCCAAGCAGAATGTCATCCAGCGAAGTCTCAACACCGCTGTAACCAACCTTATCCCGGTTGGCAACAAAGCCCCGCTCCTCGTAAAGGTCCGCACGCGCCTCCGGGATCGGTCCCAGAAATCCGACAACGGCCGCAGTCAAAGAACCAGTCGGATAATCACGGATCGGTTCAATCTCCACCGAGACACCGGGCCAATCCACAGATCGTTCACGGATCACGCGCGCAAGCTCCTCGCTGATGTTGCAGGTGATTTTTACGGGCGTGTAAGGTGCAAGCGAATCGCCCAGTGCCACCATATCTGCAATGCTGGGACCCGGCACACAGGCAGAGAACAACTTTGCATTATTGAGCGTCTCCTCGGTAACGGGTCCGCCCACAGGTACATCGGTCAATTCGGAAACCTCACGATAAATCCGCTGGATGTCTGCCTCATCATCCGGCAGACCTGCCGGAGTGATCACCACATTGTAGGATGCAACATTGCGCGCAAGTACATACCCGTTGCGATCATAAATAATGCCGCGCGGCGCGGGATCGCTGATTTCCGATGTGTAGTTCTCAACGGCCTGCGATTGCCAGGCTCTATATTCCACGACCTGGCGCATGAGTAAACGAGTCATAATAGTAGCAACAACGGTAAAGAGCAATGCATACACAACCCATACACGCCATAACGGCACATCATACTTGCTCACCGTTTGAGAACTCATTCAACCTCCGGAGATGGATACACCCATCGTGCAAGATCGCGCATAACTGTATAAATGGGAATTGCAAGAAGCATATTCAATAAAACACATGGCAATGTCAATAGACCCAGGACATCGCCAACCGGCAATGGCACGCCCGCAAAACGCAAAACGACCAGAGACAGGAGACTCACGATTATTGTTCCCAGAAAAGTGACACTGAACATTGCAAGCAAGGGAGCCTGCCAGACACGTTGCTGAAAGATCTGAGCCAATGCAACAACAGCAATATATCCTGCAACAGGAACGATCCACGGAACGCCTGAGACAAAACCTACCAGCAGACCAGTCGCTGCAGCCCAGTGCCAGGCAGAATCCACTTCTTCCTGCAGTGCCCAGGCCGCCAGCATCACTAGGGGTAAATCGGCGATCCCCGAAAGCAAATACACCCGGCTGACAACAGCCGATTGCAAAATCACACTTAAGAGAATAACAGGGACTGCAATTAAATTACGCATTCGTCATGGATTTGGAATGAGGGGGGCAATATCCACCGGCTTGAAGTTGACGATCACGAGCACGATCTCCAGGCGATTGAAATCCACAACCGGCTGAACGGTGGCCTGCTGGAACAAGTCAAAGTCACGCGAACGGACGTTGACTACCTGCCCGATGATCAAATCAGGAGGATAACCGCCGCCCAACCCTGACGTTAATACCAGATCACCCGGTTGTATATTTATATCCTGAGGGATCAACTCGAGA